>JAOUOK010000241.1 GCA_029880425.1 Gammaproteobacteria bacterium | reverse complement strand
TAAAACTAAGCCTTTTTATTAGTGCAATTATTTTATCCTTATCGGCATTTGCAAATGATGTTGAAATTATTAAGGTTGTTTTGACTGAACGTGCCGGAACCTGGCAAGCAGAAGTCACTTTAAAGCATCAGGATGAAGGCTGGAAACATTATGCTGATGCCTGGCGTTTGGTTGATAGTAATGGTGATGAAATTGGTAAACGCACACTTTATCATCCTCATGTTAATGAACAACCGTTCACTCGTTCATTAACGGGTTTTCATCTTTCTGCAGAAATGAAAGAGATATTTGTTGAAGCACATGATTTAAAACATGGCTGGTCGGCAGATAAAGTCAAAATTGATTTAAGTAAAGCATCAGGTGAACGATATCAAATTCGTCACCAGTAATAAAAATTATCTGTAAATTAGTTAGCTATAAATTAATTATTTAAGGTGCCATGATAGTGAAACAGTTTATTTTAATCAGTTTGTTTTGCTTTATCGCACCTCAATTTGCATATGCCACTGAGATTATTGTTCTTGGTCTCTTTAAGGGTAAAGCGATTGTTAATATTGATGGTAAGCGTCGTACCTTAAAGAAAGGTAAACCCAGTCCTGAAGGTGTAACACTGGTCTCAGCTGATAGCCAGGCAGCGATTATTGCATTTGATGGTCAGCAGCAGGAATTCAAACTTGGGCGTCATGTTGGGACAAGTTTTAAGAATAAAACTAATGCCGAGGCCAAAATTATGCCTGTTCAGGGTATGTACTATACAACGGGATTTATTAATGGCCAGGCAGTCAAATTTTTAGTTGATACGGGTGCAACATGGATAGCAATGAACTCCATCCAGGCAAGAAATTTAGGGATTAACTTTCGCCTGACAGGTAAACGTGCCATGGCATCAACTGCCAGTGGTGTTGTTCAGATTTATCGTATTAAGCTTGCTAAGGTACGGGTTGGTGAAATAGAACTTAGCAATGTAGAAGCTGGCGTGTTAGAGGGCAATTCTCCTGCTGAGGTGTTGCTGGGAAATTCATTTTTAAACCAGGTTGAAATGCAACGCCAGGGGCAGGTGATGTTGCTTAAACAAAAATTTTAACTGGTTTTTCGAAATCATAAAAAAAGGCGCTGTGTTTAGCGCCTTTTTTATCTGTAAAGCTTAATAAAACTAATCTTTAGTTTTATCCCGTTCAATTAAGGCATAGGCTGAATGATTGTGAATAGATTCAAAGTTTTCAGATTCTGCGATATAAGCAACAATTCGATCATCCGCATTTAAACGCGCAGCAACATCACGCACCATGTCTTCTACAAATTTAGGGTTATCGTATGCGCGTTCTGTGATTGCCTTTTCATCCGGACGTTTCAATAAACCGTAAAGCTCGCATGACGCTTCTTGTTCAACTAAATCAATAATTTCTTCAATCCAGACAAAATCTTTGATACGTGCAGTGACTGTTACATGAGAACGCTGGTTATGTGCACCATAGTCTGAAATTTTCTTTGAACATGGGCACAGGCTGGTAACGGGAACCAGGACTTTTAATGTCATCTGGTTGTCACCTTTAATGATATCTCCAATAAAAGTGACATCATAATCCATTAAACTCATGACACCGGATACAGGTGCTTTCTTGTTTACGAAATAAGGAAAGTTCATTTCAATATGACCAGATTCTGCTTCAAGACGCTCGGTCATTTCTTCCATCATATCTTTAAAAGACTTAACAGAAATTTCTCGCTCGTGTTTATTTAAGATTTCCACAAAACGAGACATGTGGGTACCTTTAAAATTATGTGGCAGGTTTACGTACATATTAAAGTTAGCAATAGTATGTTGATCACCACCTGTACGATCTGCAACACGAACAGGGTGACGGATATCCTTGATGCCTACCTTGTTGATAGGAATTTGTCGGGTATCTTTACTGTTCTGTACATCTTCCATGGTTTTTGTCTTTTCTTGGCTCATACGTCTAATTTTCCAGGTTTAAATCGGTACTTTTTATAACTGTTTATGACTTATTCTTCAGAGTAAGTAACACAGGCTCGGTCTGTTTCCCATAATGTAACCGTGCTGACTTTTACGTTATCAGTATTTAACTTGCCTGATAATTCGTCATATAAATAGGCAGATATGTTTTCTGCCGTCGGATTTATCTTATCGAAAGGAGGAATGTCATTAAGGTTATAATGATCCAGCTGCCCGATGAGTTCCCGTGTCGCATCTTTAATGACTTTAAAGTCCATACCCATACCGACATCATCCAGTTTTGTTGCAGTAACCTGAACTTCAACTTTCCAGTTATGTCCGTGTAAACGGTTACATGCACCTTCGTAATTTCGAAGGTAATGAGCGGCTGCAAAATCCAGAAGGATTTTCATTGTATATCGTTTGTTCATAATACTTGAGTAATCAGGTTGGGAATTTAAGCGAGTGTAACATGTTTTGCAAGTTCTTCTGTATTCAGAAAGTCTTCAATGGCGCGCAGTATACCAGAAGTAGATAATCCTGCATCATCGAGTAGCTCTTCGCGACTGGCATGTTCCATGAAACTGTCCGGTAATCCTAAGTTTAACACGCGGTTGTGACATTGCTGCTTAAGTAAGTATTCATTCACTGCACTGCCTGCTCCTCCCATAACCACGTTATCTTCAAGGGTAACCAGCACATCGTGCTTGCTGGCTATCTCAAGAATGAGGGTTTCATCCAGGGGTTTCACAAAGCGCATATTGACGACAGTGGCATTGAGTTTTTCAGCCACTTGCTGGCTCTCGGCGAGTAGGCTGCCAAAAGAGAGAAGGGCAATAGTACTACCGCTGCTAATAATTTCACCTTTTCCCACCTCGATGGTATCCAGCCCGTTTTCAATGGGGGTTGCTGGACCAATACCTCTTGGATAGCGGATGGCTGATGGTGCATTGAGTTTGAATCCAGTACTGAGCATCTGGCGGCATTCATTTTCATTACTTGGTGCCATAATGGTCATATTGGGAATACAGCGTAAATAGCTCAGATCAAAGCTGCCGGCATGGGTGGCACCATCGGGACCCACCAGGCCAGCACGGTCGATGGCAAAGAGTACCGGAAGGTTTTGTAACGCCACGTCATGAATGAGCTGGTCATAGGCACGTTGTAAAAAGGTTGAGTAAATGGCCACCACGGGCTTTAAACCATCACAAGCCATCCCCGCGGCAACCGTGACGGCATGTTGTTCTGCAATACCAACATCAAAATAGCGATCTGGGAATTGTTCAGAAAATTCAACAAGGCCAGAACCTTCACGCATGGCCGGTGTTATGGCGACAAGTTTATCGTCTGCCTTGGCCATGTCGCATAACCACTGTCCAAAGACTTGAGTGTAAGTTGGTGTTTTTGCAGATGATTTTTCGAGTTTGCCTGACTCAGCACAAAATTTCCCCACCCCATGATAGGCAACCGGGTTTTCTTCTGCCGGGCTATAGCCTTTGCCTTTGGTTGTCACGACATGCAGGAATTGAGGGCCATTAAGCTGGCGTAAATTTCTAAGGGTTTTAACCAGTGTGTCCATATCATGGCCATCAATCGGGCCAATATAGTTGAAGCCTAATTCTTCAAACAAGGTACCGGGTACCACCATGCCTTTTACATGTTCTTCTGCTCGACGGGCTAATTCCCAGACTGAAGGCATTTTACCCAATACTTTTTTACTGCCTTCGCGCATGCTGGAATAAAGTTTTCCCGAGAGTAGTTTTGCCAGGTAATTAGACATGCCACCCACATTCGGAGAAATCGACATGTCATTATCATTTAAAATTACCAGTAAGTTTGCATCCAGATCACCGGCATGATTCAGCGCTTCAAATGCCATACCAGCCGTTAATGCACCATCACCAATAATGGCGGCAACGCGGCGATCATTATCTTGCTGCTTTGCAGCAATGGCCATACCGAGTGCGGCACTGATTGAGGTACTTGAGTGGCCGACACCAAAGGTATCGTAAGGGCTTTCTTCACGACGTGGGAAACCACTGATGCCGTTCT
>JAOUOK010000240.1 GCA_029880425.1 Gammaproteobacteria bacterium | reverse complement strand
ATGCACTAGCATTCTATGCAGCCACCGCCATACTGGTTATCGGTGTTGTTCGTAAGATCGTGCAATACGCAAAAACGCCTGCGCCTTTAAAAATTCCAACAATGCCTGCACCTGTAACTCAGGGTGGGGTTGTTGTGCGCATGGCAAGTGAAATTGTTTTATTTAATAGTTTATTCAAATCAAATAAATGGATTTGGATTTTTGGCTGGATGTTCCACTTATCATTACTGCTCGCATTTATCAGACATTTGCGTTACGTAATTTCACCAGACTCTTTCCTGATGCCTATCGTAGGCTTTGAAATGATTCAGGCTTTCGGCAAGTACGCGGGCTTCGCGATGCTGATTGGTTTAGCTGGTTTATTAGCACGCCGTATTGTTGTTGACCGTGTTCGTTATATTTCCAGTCCTTCTGATTACTTAATGTTGTTACTAATCCTTGGTATCGCAGCTACAGGTATGATGATGTCGTTTGTAGAGCATGTTGACATTGTTATGCTGAAACAGTTTATGCTTGGTTTGTTAGTTTTCAATATACAGCCTCTGCCTTCTGATACTGTATTACTTGTACATTTAACACTCGTTATCGTGTTAATGGTTATCTTTCCTATTAGTAAACTGTTGCATGCACCAGGTGTATTCTTCAGCCCTACTCGTAACCAGGTTGATAATTCAAGAACAAAACGTCATCTGGCGCCATGGGCGGCAGAATTAGAAGCTGATCGTAAAGCTGGGGAATAAAAAACCGTAAGGTTCTTTGAGGAAATTAAAGTGGCAGATTTCGATATACCAGAATTAAACGAATATACTGTTGTTCCTAAACTTGAAGAAGGAACAATGGCGCACAGCTCTCCTTTTATTGCTAAAGCAAAATTTCAAGAACCACTGGGCTTTCCTGGTGAGTTAGTTGATAACTGGGAAGAAGCTGTTTTGACAAAAATGGACGACCTGCGATCACGTTATCGTGGATTCCAGGTATTTTTAGACAGTTGTGTTAAATGTGGTGCCTGTACTGACAAATGTCATTACTACATTGGAACTAAAGATCCTAAAAACATGCCTGTTGCCCGTCAGGATCTTCTTCGTAAGGTCTATCGACGTTACAGAACTTTTGCCGGTAAATTCTTCGGTGCTTTAGGTATCCCTGGTTTTGTTGGTGCAGCTGAGCTGAATAAAGAAGTACTTGATGACTGGTACTCTTACTTCCATCAGTGTTCACAATGTCGCCGTTGTTCAGTTTTCTGCCCATACGGTATTGATACAGCTGAAATCTCAATGGCAGCTCGTGAGATTATGGACTCAGTAGGTATGGGTCAAAAATACTGTAATGAAATTATTAACAAGGCACAAACGATTGGTAATAATCTTGGTCTGCCACAGCCTGCTCTTATCGATACCTTGGAAGGTCTCGAAGAAGAAGTTGAAGAAGATACTGGCGTAGCAGTTAAGTTCCCGATTGATCAAAAAGGTGCTGATATATTATTAGTTACCCCTTCTGCTGATTTTTTCGCAGAGCCACATGTTGATGGTTTGATTGGTTACGCTAAAGTATTCCATGAAGCCGGTGTTAGCTGGACGATGAGCTCACATGCTTCTGAAGCTGCAAACTTCGGTATGTTCATTGGTTCGTACGATAATATGCGTAAACTTTCTTTACGTATTCGTAAAGCAGCACTTGAATTAGGTGTGAAACGTATTGTCTTTGGTGAGTGTGGTCATGCCTGGCGTGTTGCTTACAGCTTCTTAAATACGTTAGCCGGTCCTTTTGATTTTCTTGATCAAAACTACCCTGTACCACAGCATATATGTGAATTCACATATGACCTGATTCAAAAAGATGCTCTCAAGTTTGATAAATCTGAAAATGATCATATGACCCTGACTTTCCACGATTCATGTAACGTGGCACGTGCCTCAAATATGGGTGATAAGCCAGGTGGTCAAATCGATATTCCACGTGCAGTAATTAAAGCTGTATGTAACAACTACGTAGATATGCCAGTTGACACTATTGGCGAAGCAACTTTCTGCTGTGGTGGTGGTGGTGGTCTGTTAACAGACGACTTAATGGAAGTACGTGTCAAAGGCGCACAACCACGAATGGAAGCTTACAAATCAGTTGTAGATAATCATGGCGTAACAAACCTCGCTGCGATATGCGCAATTTGTAAGGCACAATTTACTAAGGTTTTACCTTACTACAACTTTGGTATGACCGATATTGTTAGTGTTCATCAGTTAGTAGGTGACGCACTCATCCTCACAGGTTCTGAAGACGATGTGGATGAAGATGTTAGCAATAACAGCGATGAACAATAACTAAAACGAATCTGAATAAATTTAAATCCTAACGGATTCATCAGGAGAATAAACATGGCGACATCCCGTGATGACATGCAAGACAAAAAATTAACTTTCCGTAAGTTTAAAGACGGTGACGACAAATGGAGAGGCTGGTCAAACAAAATCTTCAAAGAAGATACCTCACACAAGTGTCCTACTTACGTAAACCGTACCCCTCCTTGTCAGGGTTCATGCCCTTCAGGTGAAGATATTCGTGGTTGGTTAGATATCGTTCGTGGTATTGAAAAACCTGCAGAAGGCGTAACTATGCAGGAATATGCATTCCGTCGTTCAACAGCGGCAAACCCGTTCCCTTCAGTTATGGGTCGTGTCTGTCCTGCTCCTTGTCAAGACGGTTGTAACCGTAACCAGGTTGAAGACTTTGTTGGTATTAATTCAGTTGAGCAATTCATTGGTGATTCAGCTTTAGAAATGAAACTTAAGTTTGAATCTGGTAATGATACAGGTAAGAAAGTTGCAATTATCGGTGGTGGTCCAGCTGGTTTAGCCGGTGCATACCAGTTACGTCTAAAAGGTCACTCAGTTACTCTGTTTGATAACCACAAAACTTTAGGTGGGATGATGAAATACGGTATCCCTGGCTACCGTACTCCACGTGACGTTCTTGATGGTGAAATCAACCGTATTATCGATATGGGTGTTGAAGTTAAATTAGACACATGGGTTGGTAAAGACGTTACTGTTGAACAACTTGAAAAAGATTACGACGCTATTCTTTGGGCTGTTGGCGCACAAGCTGGTCGTCAATTACCTATTCCAGGTGCAGAAGAAGCAACAAACGTATTAACGGGTGTTGATTTCCTTGAAGCATTTAATGACGGTCGCTTACAGCTTGTAACTGAAAAAGTTGTTGTAATCGGTGGTGGTGATACTTCTATCGACGTGGCATCAGTTGCTCGCCGTTTAGGTCACATTACTGAAATGCATGAAAATGACCGTCCTGAAAACATTGTGCTTGGACAAACTGCACATGATGTTGCATCTTCAGCTGTTCGTCAGGGCGCAGAAGTTATGTTGCTTTCCCGTTCTTCAATTGAAAATATGCCAGCTGCACAACATGAAATTGATGATGCAAAACGTGAAGGTGTATCTATCGTTGGTTGTGTTAGCCCGGTTGAAGTTATTCGTGATGACAGTGGCCGTGCAACAGCATTAAAAGTTATTAAACTTGAAGAAGATGGTTCAACACCAATCGAAGGTAGTGAATACGAAATCGAACTTGACCTACTTGTATCTGCTATCGGTCAAGGTGGTAAGTTAGATGGTTTTGAAGATTTAGGAAACGATCGTGGTTTAATCGATGCAGATCAACACTACCAGGTACCAGGCAAGCCAGGTCACTTCGTATGTGGTGATATCGTTCGCCCTCACCTCTTAACTACTGCAATTGGACAGGCATCTATCGCAGCAGAAAGTATTGACCACTTCTTCGCAAATGAAGATATGGGTAAACGTCCTAAAGTTGATAAGCATCACTTCAACTTGTTATCTAAATTAAATGAAGCAGGTCTTTCTCCAGAAGAGTATGGTCATGGCACCGTTGAACATACAGACTCTGAAAAATTCTCTGTACATAACTATGAAGATCGTTCCGCACACGAAATTATTTCTTCGGATGATTTATTCTTAGGTCACTTTGAATACACGCCACGTCATATACGTGCT
>JAOUOK010000239.1 GCA_029880425.1 Gammaproteobacteria bacterium | reverse complement strand
CAGGTCGGGACCGATACCGGCAGGTTCACCAGGCGTAATAACTATACGCATTTTATACGAGACCTTTGCAGGGATAGCGAGAAGGCAGAGAACAAGGCACAGCCGATGAAAAAGCGCAGTGTATAAATAATACATGAGCATTTTGAAGAGGTTGTAACACAGTTATCTGGTTTCGAAGCATTCCTGCAAAGGTCTCTTACTTATTAATTCGGTAATCGATATAAGCTTCCGCACGTAAACGGCGTAACCAGTCCTGCACCGCTTCTTCTGTTTTACGTTTACGGATCAGCCCGATAGCCTGGCTACGTTGAAACTGCCGGGTATTGTCATGGTTGCGACGTGAAAGCACCTGCACGATATGCCAGCCAAACTGGGTTGAAAACGGCTCACTGATTTCGCCGGGTTTGAGTTTATTCATTTCTTCTTCAAACGCGGGTACCATGCTGCCGGGACTGACCCAGTTAAGGCTGCCGCCTTCGGCCGCTGAAGCTTTGTCATCTGAACTGGCACGCGCCAGGTTGGCAAAGTCTTCACCGTTTTTAATCCGTTGTTGAATCGTTTTTAAACGTGAGCGTGCTTCTTCATCACTGAGCACTTCGGTCGGACGAATCAGGATATGCCGCGCCAGGGTTTGCTTAACAATATGTTTTTGGTTATTGCTGCGTTTATTATACAACTTAATAATATGAAAACCGCTGGCACTGCGTAATGGCCCTTCGATTTGATTCTTCGTCATGCTACGGACTGCCGCGGTAATAAAGTTGGGTAGTTGTGCAGTTTTACGCCAGCCAAGGTCACCGCCTTTTAATGCCATTTCATCGTTTGAAACAGACATGGCTTTTTGTGCAAAATCATCGCCCATTTTTAATTCGTTAATCACCTTTTGCGCTTTCGCTTTGGCCTGGTCAATTTGAGCGGGGGTAGCAGCTTCCGGGGTGGCAATAAGAATATGACCGAGGTGGTACTCGGCATTTCCCGAGTTGTTTGCAAATGCCTGGCTGAGGTAATTATCGATTTCCTGTTCAGAAATACTGATCTTGTTTTCGACCTGGATTTTTCTTAGGCGTGAAATAATGATTTGTTGACGGATATTTTCGCGGAACTCGCTAAAGGTATAGCCGTCTTTTTGAATGGCCTGGCGGAACTGTTCCATGTTGAGACGGTTTTCACGTGCAATATTAGAAAGTACCTGGTTCACCATTTCGTCATTAACGCGGATCCCGGTTCTCTTCGCCCGTTCGAGTTGCAATTTTTCCATGATTAAACGTTCAAGGATTTGATTACGTAAGGTGTCCGCCGGTGGCAGGCGACCACCTTTTTGTTTTATTTGCTGGCTAATCAGCCTGACACGTTCATCAAGTTCGACCTGGGTAATAATATTGTCATCGACAATGACAATAATTTTATCCAGCGGGATAACTGAGGGCTGGGCAAGGAGCTGGGTTGTGGGCAAAAGTAAGAAAAAAAAGCCTAAAAGTGAAAAACGCGACATGTACTGTATCCTGAACCTAAAAATTAGCTGCAAATTATACCAGAAGATGGGGCTGGAAACCCACGCCAGTAAGACTTCTGTACAGGCACAGAGTTCCCATTAGGTAAGGCTTGATTGGCCCGTGATAGTTTTACTGGTTAATTCCAAAACCACCCAGTCCTTTTAAGATGAGCTCGAGGTAAACACCCCGATCGGTTTGGCTTGCTGTGAGGTAGCGCTCCTTGGTACTGAGGCGTAGTCCCCAGCAACAGCTTTCGTATTTTACCCCGAACAGGTTTTCAACCACGTGTTCATCTTTTAAGTCATAAAGATGGGCAGCATCGACTTTCCAGCGCGGGTTGATTTCCCAGTTTATCTTCATTTCCCGGGTTTCCAGCGTGTTACGTTGAAAACGGTGGGCCAGGTTCAGGTTAAATTTTTTATAGCTATAGCCCAGCTGGTTACTCGAGGAGACATTGATTTTTTGCTCGGGGTCCCATTCGAGTTGTGAAGACAGGCTCCAGTTACCAGCTGCATTCAGCCGGGTTTTTAATTCGGCAATAATGTTTGAACGCGAGCTTGTTTGAGTCGCTATACCGGGCAGTTGTACCCTGCGATCATCAAAGTATGAAATTTGTCCGGCCCGGGCCATGAAAACTTCCTGGCCATTTTGCTGGTTAATAAAGCGCGTGGTGATCGCGGTGGTGAGACGGTTGTCATCACCGATACGGTCATGGCCATTAAAACGGTAGTCACTAAAAAACTGGTTGACGTTAAAGGCATAGGCCGAGGTATCAAATACCGGTAAGGCGGATTGATCTTGGTACGGGGTATAAACGTAAAACAGTTGTGGTTCGAGTGTTTGAATAAAATCAGTATTAAAGATTTTTGTTTCACGTTCAAAAAACAAGCCGGTGTTAAGACTCGCCGTGGGAACAGTACGTGAGAGTGTGGTTGCACCTGCTGTTTGTTCCAGCTCGTACGTTGTGTATTGCAGGCTGACCTTCGGTTCAAAAAATCCGGCGGCTGAAGTATAAGGTATCGATACACTTGGTTTGAGATGAACACGCTGCCCGATCACCTTGTTCTCAACATGATCAAAGCGTACCGCTTCACTTTCAATCGCGAGGTTAAGCCGGTTGGGTTTAACCGGGTAACGTGAGTGCAAGATAACTTGCGGTAAACGTTTATACTGGTTATCACCGCTGATGATTTGGTGCGCTTCGGCATTAATACCGAGTAACCAGTTAGTCGTGCCGTAACTAATATTTGCCGTGCGGGTTAAGTAAGTGGCACTGGTACTGTTGAGGTCATTACTAAAATCAACCAGGTGTTGTGTATCAGCGACATAGTTATATTCCGCGTTAGCTTGCCAGCCCAGGCCGGGTGTGGCGTGATGTGTCCATTTGACCCTTTCACGCGAGTCATTAAAAATTTTATCATCAGCTAAATATTCAGAATAAAATATGCCATTA
Source organism: Gammaproteobacteria bacterium (assembly GCA_029880425.1). Taxonomy (GTDB): domain Bacteria; phylum Pseudomonadota; class Gammaproteobacteria; order UBA6429; family Thiohalophilaceae; genus JAGLTQ01. Next base: position 1,089 of record JAOUOK010000239.1, on the reverse strand, counting down.
CTGTTTTGCGTTAGGTAACGCACCTCGGTGCCAAGCAGGGTGCCGCGCCTGGACATGTAATGCGGGGTCAGGGTGGCATCGAGTTGCGGATGGATGTTCCAGTAGTAAGGGAGTTTGAGTTCACTGCCGTGTTCGTCCGAGTGGCCAAAATACGGAAATAAAAAACCGGATAACCGCTCTTCACCAATAGGGAAACGCAGGTAAGGAAAATAAAAGAAGGGCACTTCTTTAAAACGTAACACCACGTTATTTGCATGTCCCTGGCGGGTATTCCTGTCGAGCGTAATACTGCTGGCACTTAAGTACCAGTCACTGTTGCCCGGGTCACAGGTGGTATAAATGGCATCACTGAGCTCGGTGACATTAGCTTCGACTATGTCAATTTTTTCAGCGGCACCGCGGGCACGGCTGCCCAGGCTCTGAAACTCGGCGTGTTCAAGTACTGCCTGGTTAGACTTGAGATTAAAGCGGGCTGACGCACTGCTAATTTTTATTCCTGGAGTAATAAAACGCACATTACCTTTTGCGTTCACTTGTTCGCTTTGCTTGATGTATTCAGCCTGTTCGGCTTCAATACGTTTATCTTTTTGTTGAATTATCACGTTACCACTAAAACGCGAGGTCTCTTTTTCACCGAGTTCCACCTTGTCTGATTGCAGGTGAGTTTTCCCGTCGCTGGAAAAAGTTGTTTGCGTAATGATGGCAGAGGGCTGAACTTTACACAGTGCATCGGCGCTTTCTTCTGCTGTGCTATTTAGTGGCAATGTACTGACAAGCAGCAAAGAAAGCAGGCCCGTTTTTATTTTCACTACTGAGCGTGGGAGTACACGATTGTTATGATTTGAATACTTTTTCACGTTTAATATTTCATTACAGTTCTGGCTAGCGGGCAAACATGCTTAATTATATAGAGTATCCCAAGAAATAGGGCTTGATGCAGCATATAAATATGTAAACTGTATTGCCCGGCCAGGAAAAACCGCTACCTGGTCGACCATCACCACCAGCTGGCTCATCATGATAAGAACAATGTCAGGCAACCGCTTGACGATCAGAAAAAATCTTTTGTCTCTTTTCAGATTTCATTTT
>JAOUOK010000238.1 GCA_029880425.1 Gammaproteobacteria bacterium | reverse complement strand
AAGGTCAAAGGACTGACGTCAAAACTGGGATGGTGTATGATCTATTATCTTTTTTAACCAATAATTCTGGACTTTAAGCGCATGCTGCAATTGCCTGGTGGATTAGCCCTTTCTGATTTTCGTAAAAATAAACTATTAACTTCAGTACAAAATGTTGTACCCGCTGTCACCGATATTGTGGCCAATTACATTCATTTTGTGGAAACTGAAAATACACTGGATAAAAATGCCGCTAAGGTACTGGATTCTTTATTACATACGGCGACTTTCGCTGAGCTTGGCGGCAATGAAGTTCACACTTTTCTTGTGATTCCTCGTCCTGGCACAATTTCACCTTGGTCCAGTAAGGCCACTGATATTGCACATAATTGTGGTTTGAAAGATGTTGTTCGTATCGAGCGTGGTATTTTATATAAAGTAGTGAGTGACAACTCACTAAATGAAGCAGACTGGCAAGCCATTTCTGCGTCGCTTCATGACAGGATGACAGAGTCGGTGTTTTCAGAAGTCGAAGAAGCAGAACGTTTATTTCATCATGCAGAACCGGCACCGTTACAAAGTGTGGATATATTGACCGGTGGCCGTGCTGCACTGGTAAAAGCCAATACCGATTTAGGACTGGCCTTGGCCGAAGACGAAATTGATTACCTGGTTGAAAATTTCTCAGCCATGAAACGTAATCCAACTGATGTTGAGTTGATGATGTTTGCCCAGGCTAATTCGGAACATTGCAGGCATAAAATCTTTAATGCTGACTGGGTGATTGATGGCAAGGAACAGAAAAAATCATTGTTCAGCATGATAAGAAATACCCATCAGAAAAATCCAGGTGGTGTGTTATCCGCTTATCATGATAATTCAGCGGTTATGAAAGGTTCAAAGGCTGGACGCTTCTTTGCAGAACCGTTTAGTCATCAATATGGCTACCATGAAGAAAATATTCATATCCTGATGAAAGTGGAAACACATAACCATCCTACCGCGATTGCACCTTTCCCCGGTGCAGCAACAGGTTCCGGTGGTGAGATCCGGGATGAGGGCGCAACCGGGCGCGGTTCTAAACCAAAAGCCGGGCTATGTGGTTACTCCGTTTCAAACTTAAAAATTCCAGCGTCTCCCCAACCCTGGGAAACTGATTTTGGTAAACCGGGCCGTATCGTCTCAGCTCTCGATATTATGCTTGAAGCCCCCATCGGTGCGGCAGCATTCAATAATGAATTTGGTCGCCCGAATATCTGTGGTTATTTCAGAACCTATGAAGAAAAAGTCAGTAGTTTTGCAGGGGAAGAAGTGCGGGGTTATCACAAGCCGATCATGTTAGCGGGTGGCCTGGGGAATATCCGTGAAAACCATATTGACAAAAATGACATACCGCCTGGTGCACAGATCATTGTACTGGGTGGCCCGGCAATGCTGATTGGTCTGGGTGGTGGTGCGGCATCCTCGATGGCTACCGGTGAAAGCCAGGAAAGCCTTGATTTTGCCTCAGTGCAACGCGGTAACCCTGAAATTGAACGAAGGGTTCAGGAAGTGATTGATCGCTGTGTTCAGCTAGGTCAAAACAATCCTATTATCAGTATTCATGATGTGGGAGCAGGGGGATTATCGAATGCATTGCCTGAACTTGTGAATGACAGCGGCCGCGGTGGCAAATTTGAATTACGCCTGGTTCCGAATGATGAGCCGGGTATGGCACCGATGGAAATATGGTGTAATGAAGCACAAGAACGTTACGTATTAGCCGTAAGTTCAGAGGATATCGATGCATTTAGTGAAATATGTAAGCGTGAACGCTGTCCGTTTGCTGTTGTAGGGGAAGCGACGAAGGAGCAAAAACTGGTTGTTGGTGATGCTCACTTTGATAACACGCCAATTGATATGCCGATGGATGTCCTTTTAGGCAAGCCACCTAAAATGCGCCGGGAAGTGAAACATCATCCTGTTCCAAAGCAAGAGTTTTCGCTTGATGGTATTGATGTCACTGAAGCGGCTAAACGCGTGCTTGCTTTACCAACTGTAGCGTCAAAAAATTTCTTAGTCACCATCGGTGATCGTACCGTAACCGGTATGGTGGCACGGGATCAAATGGTAGGCCCCTGGCAAGTACCGGTAGCAGACGTGGCCGTGACAACGGCAGCCTATGACACCTTAAAAGGTGAAGCCATGGCCATGGGTGAACGTACGCCGGTGGCATTGCTTGATCATGCTGCCTCGGCACGTATGGCAGTGGCGGAAGCTATTACCAATATTGCAGCGGCAAAAATCAATAAAATCTCAGATATCGTGTTATCAGCAAACTGGATGTCACCGGCGGGTCACCCGGGTGAAGATGCCGGTTTATACGATGCGGTAAAAGCAGTGGGTGAAGAATTGTGTCCGAAGCTGGGTATTGCCATACCTGTAGGTAAAGACTCGATGTCTATGAAAACAGTATGGGATGAAGGTGATACGACACATTCTGTGACTGCGCCATTATCTTTGATTATTTCTGCTTTCACACCGGTTGAAGATGTCTCGAAAACCCTGACTCCCGAATTACGTACTGATCAGGGTGATAGTGACCTGATATTAATCGACCTGGGTAAAGGTAAAAGCCGACTTGGTGCTTCATGTTTAGCACAGGTGTATAAAAAACTTGGCCACCATACGCCTGACCTGGATGATGTTAATAGCCTGAAAAACTTCTTTAGCGTAATCCAGGAATTAAATAAGAAAGATTTATTGCTTGCCTACCACGATCGCTCGGATGGCGGTTTGTTAGCAACAGTATGTGAAATGGCCTTTGCCGGGCATACCGGGGTTAATATTGTTTTAGATGACCTTGGTGAAAGCTCAACCGCAAGCTTGTTCAATGAAGAACTCGGTGCAGTGATCCAGGTACAACATGAGTACGTTAATGATGTACTTAAAGTTTTACATGATGCTGGTCTTGGTCATTACAGCCACGTAATTGGCCAGATCAATGGCTCTGACGATATCGTGATTCAATATAATGATCAGGATTTATTGCATGAAAAACGTCGTAAGTTACAACGGACCTGGTCAGAAGCGTCATACCAAATACAGGCATTGCGAGATAATGCCGATTGTGCAAAACAGGAATTTGATAACTTGCTGGATGCAAATGATCCCGGGCTTCACGCTGATTTAAGTTTTGATGCGCAGGAAAATATTTCGGCACCTTATCTGAATTTAGGTCATCGTCCACGGATGGCCGTGTTACGTGAGCAGGGCGTCAATGGCCAGGTAGAAATGGCTGCTGCTTTTGAAAAGGCGGGATTCGATAGTGTAGATGTTCACATGAGTGACATTATCGAAGGGCGTCACAATCTTAATGATTTCCAGGGGCTGGTTGCCTGTGGTGGTTTTTCATACGGTGATGTTCTTGGTGCGGGTGGTGGCTGGGCAAAAACCATTTTGCATAACGCCTCGTTACGTGATGAATTTGAAACATTTTTCAACCGCAATGACAGCTTTGCATTAGGCGTATGTAATGGTTGTCAAATGATGTCACATTTAAAAGTACTGATTCCGGGCGCCTCACATTGGCCGAGCTTTGAACGTAATTTATCGGAACAGTTCGAAGCCCGATTTTCATTAGTTGAAATTCAGGAATCACCTTCAATTCTTTTTGAGGGCATGGCGGGTTCACGTATGCCAATTGCTGTGGCTCATGGTGAGGGCCGGGTGAACTTTAATTCACCAGAGGCGCAAAATAGTGCGCTGGTTTCAATGAAGTATATTGATCACTTGGGCAATGCCACTGAACGCTATCCGTATAATCCAAATGGTTCATTAAATGGCGTTACCGGGTTAACCACGAGTGATGGGCGTTTTAATATCATGATGCCGCATCCTGAACGTTTATTCCGAACCGTACAGCACTCCTGGCACCCGGATGAGTGGGGTGAAGATGGTCCCTGGTTACGCCTGTTCCGTAATGCGCGTCGTTGGGTCGATTAAGCTCCTGATATAACACTGTTTTTTGAAAAATGAGGTAATTAAATGGTTAATTACCTTAATCTCCATAGATCGGA
>JAOUOK010000237.1 GCA_029880425.1 Gammaproteobacteria bacterium | reverse complement strand
TCTTTCGCTGCCGCGGCAATCAGGCTCTGGAATAAATCAATATCATAATTGCTATGGCCATCCTGCATAATCGCGGCAAGACGTTCGAGGCCCATGCCGGTATCAACAGAAGGCTTAGGTAAAGGGGTTAACTTGCCACTCTTATCGCGATCGTACTGCATGAACACCAGGTTCCAGATCTCGATATAGCGATCACCATCTTCTTCAGGTGTTCCCGGAGGACCACCGGCAATATCTTCACCGTGATCATAAAAAATTTCTGTACAGGGTCCACAGGGCCCGGTATCGCCCATCGACCAGAAGTTATCACTTTCGTATTTTTTACCGCCTTTCTTATCACCAATACGAGTAAAAGCATTCTTATCAACACCAATTTCGTTTAACCAGATGTCTGCGGCTTCATCATCACTCTCATACACGGTGACCCAGAGCTTTTCTTTTGGCAGTTGCAGAACTTCAGTTAAAAAAGTCCAGGCATAGTTAATCGCATCACGTTTGAAGTAATCACCAAAACTAAAGTTACCCAGCATTTCAAAAAAAGTATGGTGACGTGCGGTATAACCCACGTTTTCTAAATCATTATGCTTGCCGCCGGCGCGCACACAGCGTTGCGATGACGTGGCGCGGACATAACTACGTTTGTCCTGACCAGTAAAAACATCTTTAAACTGAACCATACCTGCGTTGGTAAACAATAAAGTCGGATCGTTACCTGGAACCAGTGAACTCGAAGGAACGATTTCATGTCCTTGCTCTTTAAAATAATCAAGAAATGCTTGTCGAAGTGCTGCACTGGTTTTGATACTGGTTTTCATTAGTTCTTCTTACTTCTATGTCTGGTTTACATCCGGATTTTATTTAGTCATAAACATCATTACGCATTGCATAACGCGCCTGTTCACCTGAAAATCCACGAGATTGTAAAAATCGGGTTTGTCGTGCTCGTTCTTTTATATCGGCAGGTTCATCTGAACCAAACTTTCTTACGCGTACCGCCATGGCCGTTTCTTGCCAGATGGGATCGCGCTCATCTAAAAACGTCCCGATCATAGCATCACTTATACCCTTTTGGCGTAATTCTGCACGAATTTTTAAAGGCCCTGAGCCCCGGTTAATCCGTTGATTTATAAAAGCTTCGGTAAAACGGCGATCACTTAATAGGTTTTGCTCAGACAGGCGTTCCAGTGCCGCCGAAACATCATCGGCTTCATAGCCTTTTGCCAATAGTTTTTGAAATAATTCGTGGGTCGCGTGTTCCCGACGGGATAAATAATCCATCGCGGCTTCACGGATTGAACGGGGTTTCTTTGCCATTTTTGTGATTGAGGTTATATCGTAGGTTCGAATTCATTCGAACGCTGTGTCATGTAACCTAGCACAGCGTCAGAATAACACCCTCTCATTAATAAGAATGAGGGGCGCTACGATTCTGACCTACAGACAGAACATTATTTATGCTTCAACTAACTCTTCAGCATCTTTTGGTACTTTAACTGCTTTTTCTTTTACCTTTTCCTCGGCAATTTCTTCTTCTGGCATCGTGTTTGGTAACATAACCGCTCTTATCTTACCTTCAATTTCCTCTGCCATTTCAGGATGTTCTTTCAGGTAATTACGGACATTATCCTTACCCTGGCCAATGCGATCGCCGTTATAGCTATACCATGCACCAGCCTTATCAACGATGTCATTTTGTACACCCAGGTCTATGATTTCACCTTCACGGGAAATCCCTTCACCATAGAGAAGATCGAACTGAACCTGTTTAAATGGCGGTGCCACCTTGTTTTTCACCACCTTAACCCGGGTTTCATTACCCAGTATTTCATCACCTTTCTTAATTGCACCAATACGGCGAATATCTAAACGAACCGAGGCGTAAAACTTCAGTGCATTACCACCTGTTGTCGTTTCTGGGCTACCAAACATAACGCCAATTTTCATACGGATCTGGTTAATGAAGATAACCAGGGTATTTGATCGTTTAATGTTTGCCGTAAGTTTACGTAATGCTTGTGACATTAAGCGAGCCTGAAGTCCCATGTGTGAATCACCCATATCGCCTTCAATTTCTGCTTTTGGCGTTAAGGCTGCCACCGAGTCAATAACAACGACATCAACTGCTGCTGAGCGAACCAGCATGTCGGTAATCTCTAATGCTTGCTCACCGGTATCGGGTTGCGAGACCAATAACTCATCAACATCAACACCCAGTTTTTCAGCATATAGCGGATCAAGTGCATGTTCCGCATCAACGAATGCCGCGGTGCCACCAAGTTTTTGCATTTCAGCCACGACATGTAATGTCAGCGTGGTTTTACCTGATGATTCAGGGCCATAGATTTCAACCACACGACCACGTGGTAAACCACCTATACCCAGCGCAACATCCAGGCCGAGTGAGCCAGTTGATACGGCATCAATATCACGAATAGCACTGCCATCCCCCATTTTCATTACAGAGCCTTTACCAAATTGCTTTTCAATTTGACCCAGTGCTGCTGCCAATGCTTTTTTCTTGTCGTCACTCATATCTGCCATTGTTCTTATCCTCATTTAAGTCCTGATTTAAACCAGCCTAATTTGCGCTGCTTATCTTTTTAATTTGTTGCTCAGCCGAGTTTTACCTTTCATAAGAACTGGACTGTCGCGCTTTGTTCTACATCATGTTTCATACTTTAGGTGATATATTTTAACATGTCAATACTTTTTACCACCTAGATATAAAATACTAGAAGATATTTTTTATGAGATCCTCTTTTATAGTATGTATAATAATAGGGTCTTTAAATTCAACGAGATGGTGGAGTATTCAATTGGCAGTCGATCAATCAGTCAATGGCATTAAGCGCGCAACCCAGCAGCGCCTGCAATATATCGAGCTGATGGCCTATTACACCGGTGTTGTCACCCGTAGTGATGTCGCCAGGGCCTTTGGTATCTCGGACGCAGCGGCCACAAAAGATCTCAAGTTCTACAGCCAAATCGCGCCGGACAACCTGATTTATAAACACAACGTCTTCGGCTTTGTGCCGAGTAACCAGTTTGAAGAAATCTTTACCGATCTTGAGCCGCAGCAGGTTTTACCCATGATGGCCGCTAACCTGCCCTTTATCGGTGAAACGGTGGAACAGAACCTTATATATGGTGTGCCCACTGAACAGCTGCCTTTGCCACAGCGTTTACCGGGCAAAGATGTCCTTGCCCAGGTGATTCGCGCCATAAAGCAAAAAACAAAACTCAGCGTGGTTTACAGTTCGTTATCCGATCGGGACAGCAGTGAAGCGCGGATTATTGAACCACATTCACTGGTGAATACCGGCCTGCGCTGGCATGTCCGTGCCTATAGTGAAGATACTTATGATTTTCGTGACTTTGTACTCTCTCGGGTACAGCACGCCCAGCAATACAGCGATCGGGCTGAATCGAATCCCGAATATGATGATGACTGGATGGAAGTGATTAAGCTTCAACTCAGCCCGCATCCCAATCTCAGTGAAGAAAAACGCCAGATACTAATGACAGACTATGCGGCAGCAAATGATGTGATTGAATTTACGGTGCGGCGGGCACTGTTAGGCTACGTGTTACAACGTCTTTCGGTTGATACCACGGCCGACGCATCACTCAATCCCAATGCCTACCAGCTCATTGTCATGAACCGGGATGAAATTGAGCCTTTTGCTGGCTGGGCGTTTTTATAAGTTTAATCAATTCAGAAATCCCAGCTTTTTAACACCTGGTAATTCGCGCCCTCTTTTGATGTTACCGACTCAACCAGGCAAAATTTGTCCACCTGCCATGGAATTGGCTGTATCTCATCTAAGGCAGGAACCTGTTTTGCTTTTCTCACCAGGGTGACATGCGGCTGATAGTCACGGCTATCAGGCTGAAAGCCACAAGGAATAAGGCTTTGTTGCACCTGGGCTGCCAGGTGTTTTAACTCTCCAGGTATCGTTGCCGGTGCCAGCCAGGCAACCGCCGGTTTTTTCCAGAAACCACATTTCGATAAGTTTAAATCAAACGCTTGTGCTTTAATCATTGC
>JAOUOK010000236.1 GCA_029880425.1 Gammaproteobacteria bacterium | reverse complement strand
GTATGGGCACAGTTTATTTTCTGCCTGCTTCGACCAGTTCTTACGTGAAAGTATTGGCAACCGGGCCAGTTCAAATCTTTCCGACTTTGCTAACTGGATAAAAGATTATTCCTTACGTTGTGAATCAGAAAACCCCGTTACCGTTGTTAAAGAGTTAATTACCGGTATTGATTATGAGCGCTGGTTAACCGATACAAGCAAAGATGAAGCCGATGCAATTCGCCGCATGGATAATGTACTTGAACTGATTAACTGGCTTGAACGTTTAGCTGCCAAAGATAATGAAGCTGACCTGGCTACCCTGGTCGCAAAACTCACCTTGCTAGATACCCTGGATCGCGACAGTGAAGATAAAGATGAAAACAAGGTTCATCTTATGACATTGCATGCTTCCAAGGGACTCGAGTTTCCGCATGTTTACCTGGTAGGGGTTGAAGAAGAATGTTTACCACACCGTGCTAGCATTGAAGAAGATAACATCGAAGAAGAACGCCGCCTTGCTTATGTCGGCATTACCCGTGCACGTAAAACATTAACCATCAGCTTCGCGACAAAACGTAAGCGGTATGGTGAAGTGATTGAATGTGAACCTAGCCGGTTCCTTGATGAGTTACCACAGGAATTACTACAATGGAGCGGGGCAGGGATTGAGCTCCCCGAGGAAGAAAGAAAAGCACGTGGCAATGCCAGCCTGGCAGGTTTAAAAAGTATGTTAGCTAATAGTTAGATAATTTTTCAGCAGGCACAAAAAAGCCGGTTATAAAAACCGGCTTTTTTACTAGTTGATCCCTGGCATTACTTACTGCCATCAACCATGTATTTAACAGCGGCTTTAACTGCGTCATCACTTAAGCTCGCATTACCACCTTTAGCCGGCATACCTTTAAAGCCATTGATTGCATGGTCAAATAAAGTTGCTTCACCCTGTGCAATGCGTGCTTTCCACGCAGCCTTATCGCCCATTTTAGGTGCACCCGCTGCCCCTGTGCCGTGACAAGCAAAGCATGCTGAAGTGTAAGTGCCTTTACCATCTGCACCTGAAGAAGCCGCTTTTGCAACCGGTGCTGAACCTACGTTTACTTCACCAATGGGTTTAATACGATCAATAATCGATTTTTCTACCATAGCGTCTGCAGCTACCTGTGCAGGAAGGACGGCAACGACAACTAAGCCTGCCACTGCTGCTAACAGCATTTTTAAACCTTTACGACCTTGTTCTAAACTCACAATATTCACCTTTTCAATATCTACCTGACTCTCAGGCTAAACAATTCACTAAACCAACCCGGTCAGCATCAAAAATTTGGGCGTGAGTATAACGAGAAAGCACCTTCTGAGCCAGTTTATTGAATTGAAATCCGGAAATAGTATGTTTCTGCTCATTCTTATATATAATGCACACCACGCGCCTGTAGCTCAGTTGGATAGAGTGTCGCCCTCCGAAGGCGAAGGTCACAGGTTCGACTCCTGTCAGGCGCGCCAATTTCCAGTACAAAATCAAATGGCTAAGTACTCTTAGGGTGCGCTATCCTTAAAGTAAAAACTGCTAACAGCCAAGTGTCCCTGGGCTGCACTGTAAAATGCCTGTGGCATTTGTTCAGTATTCGCTCGCTTGTTCCATAAGCTCCAGTCTGTCACGCTCACCAATAAAAATAGTATAAACCTAGATATTTGGTATTAAGTTACGACCTTCATTTAATACAAAGTCTTTAAACGCCTGGGTAATAGGCGACAAGCGTTTTTCTTTTCGGTGTACCAGGTACCAGTGGCGCATAATCGGGAAATCTTCTACGTCTAAAATGACTAAACGGTTTGTTTCGAGCTCAAGCTCAATGGTATGAATCGACACAATCCCCAGCCCCATACCAGCCTGTACCGCCTGCTTAATTGCCTCGTTTTCATTCATTTCCATACTCGAAGTGATAGTGAGGTTATGTTCATCAAAAAACCGCTGCATCGCCGTTCGTGTTCCCGACCCCTGCTCACGCACCACAAAGGTTTGATCCTGTAGCATATTTAAAGGTATGGGTTGTTGCTTTACCAGGGGGTGATCGGGTGCAGCGACCATGACTAAAGGGTTATCGGCAAAAGGCTCTATTATTAAGTCTGCATCAACGGGTGGTCGCCCCATCACAGCGATGTCTTTTTCATTATCTTCAAGTTGCTTCAGTAAGCGCTCACGGTTGGTCACCGCCAGGCTGACCGTTGAGCCTTCATGGACCTTGTTAAACTCAGATAACATACGTGTCGCAAACGCATTTGCAGTAGTAGCAACCGCAACTTCAAGACGTCCTGTTTCCAGCCCTTTGAGCTGCTCCATAATTGCACTAACTTCTTGCAGCTCCCGCGCCATGGTGCGGGCATAGTGATACATTTCATGTCCGGCTTCGGTGAGAAAGATTTTTTTTCCTATTTGTTCAAGCAAAGGCAGACCAGCATTATCTTCGAGCTGCTTAACTTGCATAGAAACTGCCGGTTGCGTTAAATGCAGCTCTTTCGCAGCCTTGGTGTAACTCAACTGGCGGGCAACCGATTCAAATACTTTTAATTGCCGAAGTGTCACATTCATATACAGACCTATTTAAAAAATTATTTACCAGATTAGTACTGCTAATCCTGAAAAATAGCTGTTTTTAAAATTTCATTACAAACAACTACTTAGCTGTAGCTTTTTAAATATATAAGGTTTCCCTTATGGTTTCAATCATAATTATTTAATTTACATTATGTAATCCCGCCCTATACTCCCTGTTCCACTTTGAGCTGGACAGTGAATGTGCTTACAGATTTCATCGTAATGTCATTCAGGTTAATTAGACTGTTTAGCGTTGGAAACGAATTCTTTATTTATTAAAGCAATGGAGGCCAATAATGGCTAAGAAATATGATGCGGGTGTAAAAGAATACCGCGAAACGTACTGGATGCCAGAATACACTCCTCTGGAGACTGATATTCTTGCATGTTTCAAAATCACTCCACAGGAAGGTGTTCCTCGTGAAGAAGTTGCAGCAGCTGTTGCCGCTGAATCTTCAACAGGTACATGGACTACTGTATGGACTGACTTATTAACTGACCTTGACCACTATAAAGGTCGTGCATACGCAATCGAAGACGTACCAGGTGATGACACTTGTTTCTACGCTTTCGTAGCTTACCCAATTGACCTTTTCGAAGAAGGTTCAGTTGTTAACGTATTAACTTCTTTAGTTGGTAACGTATTCGGCTTTAAAGCTTTACGTGCACTTCGTTTAGAAGATATTCGTTTCCCAGTTGCTTACGTTATGACTTGTAATGGACCACCTCAAGGTATCCAGGTTGAACGTGACATCATGAACAAATACGGTCGTCCAATGTTAGGTTGTACTATCAAGCCTAAATTAGGTCTTTCTGCTAAAAACTACGGTCGTGCTTGTTACGAAGGTTTACGTGGCGGTCTTGACTTCACTAAAGATGACGAGAACGTTAACTCACAACCATTCATGCGTTGGAAGCACCGTTTCGATTTCGTAATGGAAGCTATCAACAAAGCTGAAGCTGAAACTGGCGAACGTAAAGGTCACTACTTAAACGTTACTGCACCAACTTCAGATGAAATGATGAAGCGTGCTGAATACGCGAAAGAAATCGGCGCACCAATCATCATGCACGATTACTTAACTGGTGGTTTATCAGCTAACACTCAATTAGCACAATGGTGTCAGGACAACGGTATGTTGTTACACATTCACCGTGCTATGCATGCTGTACTTGATCGTAACCCGCACCACGGTATTCACTTCCGTGTATTAACTAAAGTATTACGTCTGTCAGGTGGTGATCACCTCCATTCAGGTACAGTTGTTGGTAAATTGGAAGGCGATCGTGATGCAACTTTAGGTTGGATCGACATCATGCGTGATTCATACATCAAAGAAGATCGTTCACGCGGTATCTTCTTCGACCAAGATTGGGGTTCAATGCCTGGCGTTATCCCAGTTGCTTCTGGTGGTATCCACGTATGGCACATGCCAGCACTGGTTAACATCTTTGGTGATGACTCAGTATTACAATTCGGTGGTGGTACTCTTGGCCATCCT
>JAOUOK010000235.1 GCA_029880425.1 Gammaproteobacteria bacterium | reverse complement strand
TACTTAATTTTTAAATAATGAAAATATTTATGAGTATATAAGTATATAAGTATATAAGAGAATGGCGTTAATGCTTGAAAAGTACAACGAGTTACATTTATTTAAGAAAATATTATTAAAATAAAGCTAAAGAAGCTTCACTTGATCAATATCAAGGTTTAGGAAGGGATAGCGTGCGTAAAATCATGCTCAAATATAAGTAAGGGTAGAAAAGCGTTAGGAATTGTCTAATGCGGCGTGTATATTTGCCATGAAACTCGACTTTAAGCTTGATACCCTACTTAAAATGAAGATTTTTGTAAGCAAATTAGTAACTTGTTTTAGAGTCACTGGTTAGTATTAGAAGAATAGATACATAATTTTTGGTAAACAAGAAAAGTAGGAGTATTTATAATGAGTACAAAACACTCAACAAAAATAAAAACAGCGCTGTTAGCTGTTGTGATCGGCATGGCCGCGTCTACCAACGTCGCGTTTGCCAAAAAGAAGTTCAAGCCTCTAAACGAAGCTGAGTTTGAAAAAGCCAATAGCATGTACTTCCAGCGTTGTGCAGGTTGTCATGGTGTTTTGCGTAAAGGTGCTACAGGTAAAAGCCTGTTACCGAAACCAAATAAGGCTAAGAAATCAAAAGGTACACTTAAGCTAGGTACCAAGCGTCTTGAAAAAATCATTACTGTTGGTACCGAAGGTGGTATGAATAACTTTAATGATATCTTTAACAAGAAAGAAATTAATCTTTTGGCTCGTTATATTCAGATGGAACCACCTATCCCACCTGAAATGTCACTCGACTTAATGAAAAAACGTACTAAGGTTCACGTTCCACTTAATAAGTATCCAACAAAACCATTACATGGTCGTAACTGGGAAAACTTCTTCGTTGTTATCGAACGTGACGCAGGTAAAGTTGCAATTATCGATGGTGACAAAAAAGAAGTAGTTGCACATATCCCAACTGGTTACGCGGTACATGTAATCAAAGGTGGTGAGCATTCAAAAGTTCTTAAAAATGAAAATGCAGGTCGCTTCTGGTATACCATGGGTCGTGACGGCAAAATGACTAAGATTGACTTATGGCAAAACCCTAAGAATATGTTAGTTGCTGAAACACAAGTTGCTTATGATGCGCGTGACGTTGCGGTATCAGGTGATGGTAAATACATTATCGGTGGTGGTTACTGGCCTCCTCATTTTGTAATTGTTGACGCGAAAACTATGCAACCACTTAAAGTTGTATCTTCACGTGGTGTAAACGTTGATGGTGAATATGTTAACGAATCTCGTGTAGCAGCAATTTATGACACGCCTAATGAAACTTCATGGCTAGTTGCAATGAAAGAGTTAGGTCAAATGTGGCAAGTTGATTATTCTGATATTGAAAACCTCCGTATCGATAAAATCGACAGCGCTAAATTCCTTCATGATGGTTTCTTCGATACAACTGGTCGTTACTTCCAGATTGCAGCGAATGCTTCAAACAAGATGGTTGTTGTAGATACTAAAGACCGTAAGTTAGAAGCCATGATCGATGTTGACAAGCTTCCACATCCAGGTCCAGGTGCTAACTGGGATGATGAGCAGTGTGGTAAAGTGGGCGGTACAACTCACCTTGGTGTAGGTAAAGTATCTGTATGGGGTAATGATCCAGAGGGTAATAAAGATCAAGCCTGGAAACTTTGCTATACAGTAGATACTGATGGTGCTGGTGTATTCATCCGTACTCATCCAAAAAGTGACTATGTATGGGCTGACCAAACTAAACATCCAGAGCCTGCAATCCAGCAATCTATCAAAGTTATCGATAAGAAATCACGTAAGGTTGTGAAAACTATTCGCTTAACTAAGAAGAAAGGTTATGCAGCAGTTCACATGGAATTCAACAAAGCAGGCGATGAAGTTTGGGTTTCTATCTGGAATCGTTCAGACAGCTTAAAACCAAATGGTGAAATCGTAATCTTTGATGCGAAAACACTTAAAGAAAAAGCACGTGTTAAAGGACTTTACGCTCCAACAGGTAAATTCAACGTATACAACCGTGTTAACCACGTAACTTAATACTTAAGTTATAAGGTAACTGAAACAGGGCGGATCTACAGCCGTAGGTCCGCCCACCTTCTAAATGCACGACTCATATTACACAAGGAACTTTGAAGCAAGGTTTCTTCTGTAATATCAACTAAATAAAGGTGAATCATGCCTACTTCATCAAAAAAATTCGGTTTAATGTCACGTAAGGTAATGATGGGTACCACTGTGGGTGCAGCATTATTCTTTATGGTGGTTGGTGTCATTTTCTGGGGTGGGTTTAATACCGCGATGGAAGTAACCAATACGCTAAATTTTTGTATCTCGTGTCATGAAATGGAAGAGAATGTTTACAAGGAATACCAGGAAACAGTTCACTATACGAATCGAAGTGGTGTAAGGGCAACCTGTTCAGACTGCCATGTTCCTGATCCATGGGTACATAAAGTTGTACGTAAAATTCAGGCAAGTAACGAGGTGTTACATAAAGTACTGGGTACGATTGATACACCTGAAAAATTTGATTCTGAACGTTTAAGAATGGCAAAAAATGTCTGGCGGGCAATGAAAAACACGGACTCACGTGAGTGTCGTAATTGCCATAATTTCGATTCTATGAATCCGGAAAACCAGAAAAAACGTTCGCGTAAACAACATGCCAAAGGGATGGCTGATGGCAATACCTGTATTGATTGTCATAAAGGCATTGCACACAAAAAAGTTCACGATAAGCTAAGTGAAGAAGAGCTGGAAGAAATTTCTAAGCCTAGCCCAGGTGATAAACGCCCAATAGCACCACAATGGCAAGCGTTTATTGATAATGGCGGTAAATTGGTTAAGAAAGAAGAGTCAGCACCTGTAGCCGCTACTGAAGAGAAAGCAGAAGCCACGGAAACAGCGAGCACGCCAGCCGTTGAATCAGTGCCTGCTGCATCGACTTCTACACCAGCGGGGACAGCTTCGAAATCAAATATTGATTGGAGTAGCGTAGAAGCCAAAGATGTTGTGCTTTTCTATCCAGGACAGGCATCGATGGAATGGGTATTAAAAGGTAGCGACCATGGCGGTAAACGCGCCTTTATGACAGGTGATCGTTGCTTTGACTGTCATGAAGATGAGGAAGTGGATATTGGTCAAAAAATCATCTCCGGTGAAAAAGTTGAGCCAACTCCAATTCCTGGTAAACGTGGCAGTATTGCTCTGAAAGTGCAGGCTGCACATGATGCAAATAATCTCTATATGCGCTTCCAGTGGGATGATGCGGGTAAACATGCTCCCGTACCATTTGTAGCGGGTGGTAAAATGGATCCTAAGAACCCGATTAAACTTGCCGTCATGTTAACCACGGATGCGGAAGAAAATGCACCTGTTGAGTTTTCAGAACGAGCGGGTTGCTGGCAGACCTGCCACCATGATGTAAATTATATGCCACATGAGCCTGACAAATCTGCATTATCAGGACCAGTTGGGAAGCAACTTAATGTTACTGAAGGTTTTACCAAGTACCTGAAAGAAAGTCGTACCGCGATTGAAATCGAAGGTAAAGATGGTAAGAAACGCGGTGGCTGGGACAAGTTGAAGAGCCAGGCAGAGATTGATGCGCTGTTGAAAAAAGGTGTCTTCATGGATTTATTACGCTACAAGTCAGGAACGGGTGAATCTGAAGATGGCTACATCCTGGCTGAACGTATCATGAAAGGTGGCCAGGGCGTGAGCTTCAGTGGTGGTCTTAAAAATGGTGTCTGGACCATTGAAATGACGCGTAAGCTGACCTCTAAAGAGCCTGGTGATATCAGCATGGCAACTGACCAGATGTATAACATCGGATTTGCCATTCATGATGATTACAGCACCAGCCGCTTCCACCATGTTTCACTGGGGTTCAAGCTTGGTTTCAATAATGAGGATGCTGAAATAAATGCAGTAAAAAAATAGCACTAACTGACTTATAGTCAGGCTTTACAAAAGCCACGGGGTGGGTGCCCCGTGGCTTTTTTTGTGTATACTCAATTTTAATTTGATTTCTTTTTGCAGGGATTAAGGATATAAAAATGA
>JAOUOK010000234.1 GCA_029880425.1 Gammaproteobacteria bacterium | reverse complement strand
TAAATCAATAACTTACATAACATACTTTACAAATCACTTTAACTTAGTTATATTTACTCCATCGAATAGGAGGAAATAACTATGAACGAACAACAAAATATTCCTGTTTATGAAGTTCAAGAAGTCAGCCTGGAACAGGCGATTTTAATGCTTGCATCAGAACAAGAAAAAGAACAAACCGTCTACAAGGAATCAGCTGAGCGAATGCTGCAGCTGTGTGCATAAGATCCTGAATTAAAAACCCGTTTCACCCCCGGTCGATCTGAAGTGCGACGGCACGAAGATCGGCCACCCTTTAATTTTCAATTCAATAATATTTATCTGCTGAAAAATTTCAGCAAAATATACCGCTTCAATTTAACGATATTTGTTTTACTACTTCATCGGTGCAGAAAAAGCAGAAATCACCTGGTCTTCATACAAAATACGATCTGCCAACATTTCACCCAGGCTTGATAAATCATGATCGAGTGATGAAAAATGCTGACCTTTAGTTTCAGCTTCATACTTATCATTAAAATCCAGGAACTGTTCAGTTGTCATGGTAATATTTGGATAAACCTTCTCAGCAACTTTACGAATATTCGCGCGACGCTCAGTACCATCTGCAATAAAACGATATAACTGAAAATGTGCACTGGCAGTGTAGTCCATTAATGTTTCACAAAATTCTTGTAAAACAACAGAAACATCTTCTTCTTCATTAAACGGGCGTAATGCCGCGAGTTCACTGTAAAGTGATAAAGTTTCTTTTCTGGCGCCGAGTAACGAATCCATTTTTTGGCGTGAATCAACACGAGCTTCTTTAACAGTCATCATAATTTTCTCCATTCCCTGCTTATTTTCCTAAAACATATAATTAAGCAATATTTATTATTGAGAATTAACTATCTAATGCCTGCACTTTTTTTGCAAGCCTGAAAATGTAACAAAGTATTGCAAGATCAATGCTTAAATCACATTTCAATTAAAAAATTGTTACTGAATGTAAATCAATTTTTCTCGTGTCCACATAACTGCGCTATAATTGGCGGATACTTTTTTGCTGCGGTTAACATGCAGTGTTTTTTCATTAACCAAACGGTTAAACAGGTTTTCTTCCATGTCCTATAACCCCGAATTACTTTTACCTGCCGGCACAATCAGAAATATGCGCTATGCCTTTGCCTATGGCGCTGATGCGGTTTACGCAGGTCAACCACGTTACAGCCTGCGTGTGCGCAATAATGACTTCACCTTAGACAATCTCGAAACAGGGATTAACGAAGCACATCAACAAGGTAAAAAATTCTTTGTTGCCAGTAACCTGATGCCACATAACAGTAAGATCAAAACCTACATGGCCGACATGGAACCTGTTATCGCGATGAAACCCGATGCCCTTATTATGGCTGATCCTGGTTTAATCATGATGGTCAGAGAAAAATGGCCAGAGGTGCCGATTCATCTTTCAGTTCAGGCTAACACGGTTAATTTCGCGGCAGTAAAATTCTGGAAATCCCTTGGTCTTAGTCGGGTCATTTTATCGCGTGAGCTTGGACTTGATGAGATAGAAGAAATCCGTCAACAGTGTCCTGATATGGAACTCGAAGTTTTTGTTCATGGAGCACTGTGTATCGCTTATTCCGGACGTTGCCTGTTATCGGGTTACTTTAACCACCGAGATCCTAACCAGGGCACCTGTACCAATGCTTGTCGCTGGGAGTATAAAGTTCACCATGCCGATGAAAATGAAATGGGTGATGCACAAAAAATTGAGTTTGATGGTATGGCAGCAATCAATACTCCCGAAGCCTTCCCTGAAGCAACGGTACAACGTCACCCCCTGGCAGATAAAACGTATTTAATAGAAGAAACCAATCGTCCGGGGCAACACATGCCGATAATGGAAGATGAACACGGTACTTATATTATGAACTCAAAAGATTTACGCGCCATTCAATATATTGAACGTTTAACAAAAATTGGAATAGACTCATTCAAAATTGAGGGGCGAACTAAATCTTATTATTACGTGGCACGTACTGCGCAACTTTATCGCCAGGCCATCAATGATGCGATTGCCGGCAAAGAATTTGATGCCAGTTTATTTGGTAAATTAGAAGGCCTGGCAAACCGCGGTTACACCGAAGGATTTTATGATCGTCATCCCAAACAGGATTATCAAAATTATTTAACCGGTCATTCCATCAGCAACCAGCAAAAATTTGTTGGTGAAATAGTTGACTATGACAAGGATAAAGGACTGGCAGAAGTACTGGTCAAAAATAAGTTTGCGGTTGGTGATTCACTTGAAGTGATCTCACCCCATGGTAATCAAACTATTACCCTGCAACACATGGAAAGTTTAAAAGGTGAATCCATGCAGGAAGCTGCCGGTGGTGGTTATGAAATTCGTATTCCTTTACCGCAAGCTGATTACAAGCAAGCTTTAATTGCACGAAACCTGTAAAGATTTATCCTCAATTATCCGACATAATGGGGTATGAATTTTATTACCCCTGACACGTTATACCTCTGTATTGATCAAGGTGGGCACGCCAGCAGGGCCATTGTGTTTAATCACGAAGGTGTCATGGTCGGTAGTGCCTATTGTGATGTAAATACTGAACATCCCGCTAAGTACTTTGTTGAACATGATGCAAATGAAGTTATTACTTCGATCAAAAATTCCATACATCAAGTCTTAGAAAAATTAGGTGATAAAAAAAAGCATATTGTTTCAGCAGGACTCGCAACCCAGCGCTCAAATGTTGTTTGCTGGAATAAAAAAACAGGTGAAGCCTTATCTCCGGTTATCAGCTGGCAAGATCGTCGTAACCACGAATGGTTAAAGCAGTTTGACGAGAAGAATGAATACATCCATAAAAAAACCGGCCTGTTTCTTTCACCGCATTACGGTGCAAGCAAATTACGCTGGTGCCTGGATAATATTCCTGAAGTCAAAACTGCCTTAAATAACAACACACTGGTTTTTGGTCCAATGTCCAGTTTTATCAGCTATCACCTTACTAAAGAAAAATTCTTACTGGCTGATCCGGTCAATGCTTCACGTACACAGTTATGGAACCTGAAAACACATCACTGGGACGATGAGCTACTTGAACTCTTTGATATCCCGGTAACGGCATTGCCCTACTGTGTTCCCTCTATTCATGTCTATGGAACAATTGAGCTTGATGAATTCATCACGCCATTAAGGTTAGTAAGTGGTGACCAGTCTGCCGCGATGTACGCATACGGACAACTGCAACCCGATACCGCCTATATAAATACTGGAACGGGTGCCTTTCTCTCCCGTTCATCAGGACCATTAGCTTTATACAGTCGACGTTTACTCACCAGCCTGATATTTCGGGATAGTGAACTCAAGGGAGATAGTCAAAACCATTTTGTACTTGAAGGAACTGTCAACGGTGCGGGTAGTGCATTAGAGTGGTTAAGTCATCAATATCCTGACAGTCACCTTTTTAGAAATTTACCGGGATGGTTAAATGAAGTAGAAATACCACCATTATTTTTAAATGCTGTTTCTGGACTGGCTGCACCTTTCTGGTTACCTGACCTTATGAGTAAATTTAATCAAGAAGCTAACGTAAAGGAAAAAGCTGTTGC
Organism: Gammaproteobacteria bacterium; assembly: GCA_029880425.1. Lineage (GTDB taxonomy): Bacteria > Pseudomonadota > Gammaproteobacteria > UBA6429 > Thiohalophilaceae > JAGLTQ01. The sequence goes on along the minus strand of JAOUOK010000234.1, from coordinate 486 downwards.
CATTGTTGAAAGTATTATTTTCTTATTGATAACCTGTTTAGAAGAAATGTGTAAATTACATTCTCCCCCTGAACAAATTCAAATAACCGGTGGCCTTGCTTCACTTGATGAATTAAACCAACGATTAGCCGATTTATCAGGACTCCCTGTCTATCGACCAACTGAATGTGAAGCTACCGCCAGGGGCACGGCTTATCTTTTAGCAGATCACCCAACTCACTGGCCGGAACAGGATGCCGGCACATGGTTTGATCCCGAAGAAAATACTGAGTTAAAAAAACGCTATAAAAACTGGACCACGCTTATGCACGAGGAAATACGTAAATAAATGATTCAAAAGTACCTGTCAGCAATATTATTTCAAATAAATTGAATGCTATACCAGATAGCGATTTAATATATGGGGCTTCAGCATCAATACGTGTTCAGGCTAAGGGAACGATAATACAGAAACAACTTCCTTTTCCTGGTTTACTTTCAACCGTA
>JAOUOK010000233.1 GCA_029880425.1 Gammaproteobacteria bacterium | reverse complement strand
CATCTTAGCCATATTTTTAGTGGCATCACCAAAAATAGGGAAGTTACTTGGCCAGGTTTCAGCAAGCTTAAGTTTATATATTTTTTCTGCAGATGCAGGATTGATAAGTGCGACGGCACATACAGCTGCAACTGTAAATTTTTTAATTATGGAAGAAGCCATTTAGAAATTCTCCTAGTTTAGTGAGTGGTTATTTAGATTGTTTTGTAAATTTTTAGTTATTTTATTGAAATACAGATAGTAGACTTGTTATGAATGTTAATCAATTTTTAAAAAGTGTTCTATCAACTCATAGCAACTATTTTATAACCGGTATTTTTCAATCAGGTTTTGGATTTCAGTCTGTTGTAACTTCAAATCAGGTTCTCTTATATCAAGAATTTGTTTGCATAATCTTGCCCAGTGCTCTTTTCCTTGTTCGATTATGTCACTCATTTTACTTAATGAACCGGATTCATACCACTCGTCGTAGCCCCTTATTAATTCTGGATATAGGTCTTTTCTCATATTGGAGAGGTTGCCAAAATAAAAATGCCATGAAGGTGCAGAATTGATTTCCAGTAAAGCGGGTAAGGTTGTCAGGCTATCGGCAAGATGATCCCGCACGGCACGTAGCATAATAGCTGCTTTTGAATGCGGCAGGGAAAATAATAAAGTTCGCCATTGTTCACCTAATAATTGACCTGCTTGAATTTCACCACGTTCATGTTCAATGACATTCTTAACTTCAGTATCGGTCATTGCATTCAGTGCATTATCAAGATCGGAGTCACAATCATAACAGGCGAAAGCACGACCTAATGCATTATCGGGTTTATTCCAGCGCCAGGTTTCAAGTTGTTCCCATAAAAGACGGCGGAAACTTTCTTTACGAATATAGATATTGTTCTGATGTGACATTGCAGGTGGTGCGGACATATCACGCGCATATTCTTTGCCTGCTATGTAAAGTGAATAATCATTATGTTTTTCATGGGTATCAAGTTCAGCAAGGAAAAAATGTGGGCGATTGTTGAGCCCCATACCGCCACTGTAAACAAGATTACGATGGTGCAAATTGTGGTTAATCAGGTCTGAGTCAAAAGGAGAGAGGGCTTGCTCGTTGAGATTAAGATTTCTGTAATCTAAGCCCTCCAGTTTATCCCAAAGTTCTTCACGCTGACGTAACCACTGCCCAACATCCTCCTTCGGTAAGGCTGTGGAAAAACTTTCCTCGTTCTCCCAACGGTAGAGTTCTCTCATTTTCAGCAAATATATACACAAGGTATAGTCACCCGCATGACTGGCATCCGCAATATGACAATTGTGCTGTACTGTTTCGCTTAGTTGATTTATGAGAGTTTGCCTAGATTGCATATTATTTAGTTTACCTTACCTTAGGGATATTGAGCACGGCTAGTAGTTGAGTAAAATGCTATGATTTATACTAGCATGCTATTTCAATGGGCAAAAGATGACCGCCAAGAAATATAGCTGAGGTATCTCAATAAGGTATAATGAATGTTTTATTAAGAGTATTTACTTTGATAAAGTTTTGTAAGTTATTGTTTTTGAGGAATTATCGTGAGAATTAAAAGTCGCTGGAGTAAAAAAGGTAAAACGCACACCATTGAGGAAATTGCTGGTGCGGTGGCTTTTATTAATTGGCGAATTGCGGGGAATTGCTTACTGAGCCTGGAAAATAATGATTTTCAAACCGATACACATGAGCAACGTCTCAAAATTATTTCTGAATTTTTAATTTTCACCATACACATGATTGATCGCATGACCATTGAAAATTTTGATGGCAATGAGCGTGTACGTTTTATTACTGAGCTGGTTACCAAGACTGCGAAACATCTCGAAGACAACAAACGTGACTTGATAGGACCGGGTGATTATCGTGATGCATTTATTCAATTACTTAATGATCGCATTTCTGAGTATTCTGAATTTTCTTATGATGAAAAAGATGGCCCCAGTTTTCCGATGAAACGCTTTTTTGGCGATAAAGTTGCCGAGGTGATGGGTGAAAAAAATCAAAAGTGGGTGGCGGACCAGGTTATTGAAATAGAAGTTCGTGACATCATGTCACACCTGCGTAAATCAGTTCCAAATTTGTTTAAGTAGCTGAGTTTAAGTAACCGCTTTATTAACATGCGCTGCTTTAATACTAGCCAGTGACTCTTCATCAATAATCTTTTTAACATCAATATTAAATTCTTTTGCGTCGATGATACGCTTTATTTCTGGCTTGCCAGTTTTTTTGTTCCAGATTGAACTGGCGAGGTTGAGCAGTTTTCGCTGCGGGTAATATTCTCGGTCGCGGTTCATGATTAACATGACAACGGGCTTCAATCGATGACCTTCATTGAGTTTAACTACCAGGCCAATTTGACCGGTATTTAATTGAACTGCACTCCCAATAGGGTAAATACCTAGTGTGCGGATAAATTGTTGAACGAGTTCCTTATCGAAATTATCAGGCATCCATTCATAGAGGCGTTGCATGGCATCATGCGGCGTCATTCCATCGTGATAGACTCGATCACTTGTAATCGCGTCATAGACATCGGTTATGGTAACGATTTTAGTAAAGTAAGTGATTGATGTATCATTTAACTTATCTGGATAGCCTTGTCCATTGAGGCGTTCATGATGACTTCTGACAATTGCGAGCACTTCTTGTGAGAGGTTTTTTTCTGTACGCAATAATTCATAGCCCATGCCCGGGTGCGATTTCATGATTTCAAATTCATCAGGGGTTAATTTACCCGGTTTATTAAGTACATTAAGCGGGACACGCATTTTTCCTATATCGTGTAGCAAGGCACCGAGTCCAAGTTCTTCTAATTCATCTTGTGGAAGTTTAAGGGCCCGTCCAAAAGTCAGGGATAAAACGCATACGTTGAGACTATGAATAGCGGTATATTCATCTTTGTTTTTAAGCTGGGTTAACCACATTGAGGCATCCAGACTACTGGCAATATTACTGGCTAGCTCGGCAACAAGATCTTTTGCAATTTTAGTGTCAACAACACGCCCCATTCTTGCTTCAGCTAACATCGTGTCGATATAGTCGCGTGTTTTATCCCGGACTTTGCGTGCGTTAACCAGGTTCTGAGTAAAGTTAGATTTATCAAACTCCGATTTTTTTGATGGATCAGAGTCTGTGAAATCAGGATTTTCAGCTGGTACGTTACTTTCTTTATGCGACTTTTGAATAACCGGGCTAATTGTGTTTAAGTTTGGTTTAACTTCAAATGGTGTTTTATCTGTATCAACATAGACATATTGGCAGGTAGCCTGCACTTGCTGTATTTCGTCATCGTTTTTTAGTGGAAAGCCCTGAAATAAAAACGGGGATTCAATCCATGGACAATCCAATTCACAAATATACATCCCAATTTTTAAATCTTCGCTGAATACTTTGATTTTCATAATGTAAAAAAATTGACGTCCAATTTTTACTTATTGCAGTTTTGGTTAGAAAACAGCACTTCAGAATTTAAATGAAATTTACAAAGAATGTATTCGTGGGGGGAGACTGATCACAACTATATCTTTAAGCAATAAAAAAGGCCAGAATAAATCTGGCCTTTTTTAAAACGGGTGGAACAGGGCTAATTACTTAGTCCAGTTACCAAAGTTTTCTGTAGTACGTTCCTGGCCATCTTCGTAACCAGCACTGTAAGCTTCGTTTACACGCTGCTCTTCACGTTCTGGGTTATGTACATAACCACCTTGCCAACCCTGGATGTATTCAGCGTCTACGCCCATTTCTTCCATTTTTGTTACTGCATCATAATATTCTTGGTTCATCGGTATCTCCTCGGAATAATCCGGTAATTATCTCAATTTAAGAACAAATGTTCAAATTCTTTATCAGGCATTTCCCTTGAATTGAGTCAGAGGCATGCCAGAATCGCGTTACATCACTATAAATTTTTAATGCCACGGAAATAGTATCAGTGGCACCTTGAACAGTTTTTCTGTTCGAATTACGTAGGTTTAATTCCATTAAAAAAACAATGAAATATATATGTAATAAAACGCCTGAAAACCTTAAAAAATGTACGGTTAATATATCCAGGTTCAGAAGTATACAAAGCAATTGTTAAGGTAAATATATCCC
>JAOUOK010000232.1 GCA_029880425.1 Gammaproteobacteria bacterium | reverse complement strand
AACGGCTTGCCAGGCACCCATAGATAAAACACCAGGTTGGACTTCAGAGTCTGGTGAAGTTCGCCCGGGACCCAAAACCGGGAAAGCAGTTTTAGCCTTATTAAAAAAATCGAGGCAGGCAAGTAAGAATGGGGCATTTAGTTCTGCTGAGAGTCATCTCGAGCGTGCATTAAGGATTGAGCCACAGAACCCGACATTATGGTTGTATATGGCAAAGCTCCGCCTATATGCAGCAAAATCAAAAGAAGCCATTAACATGGCAAAAAAAGCGTTAGCATTATCAACTCGTGGTGACAGCCTGTCTCGTACAGAACGCGCAAGATTGCAGGTGGATAGCTGGTTAGTTATTGCACATGCTCACCAGAAGATGGGGAATTTTAACCAGGCACAACAGGCACAGGATAAAGCAAAATCACTAAGTTATTAATATTATTCGTATTTTCGTCATTAAGTCATTTCCTATGTGGACGCTAATTAGATAAACTACCAAGAAAATAACCGGCAACATTAATTTTGGGAATACGTAGGTGTCATTATATTCAGTTGATAAATTGATTTCTGAAGCACGTCGGATTGCGGCTGAATATCGACGTGCGACGGGCAAACCACTCGGAATCAGTGCTGAAATTGCCAGCCACGATGCCTGTACTTTGCTTGATTTAGAAGCCTGTGAAGATTCAGCCGGGTATGATGCAATCGGTTTGAAAGGTGAACGTAAAGATCAATACTTCCAGATTAAAGGCCGGGCTATATTTGATGAACAAAAGGGCGGTCAACGCCTTGGGCAGATTAAAATAGAACAGCAATGGGATAATATTTTACTGGTTTTGATGGATCAAGATTTTGAAACCACTGAGATTTATGAAGCATCCCGTGAAGATATACTGCAAGATCTTAATGAGGTTGGATCAACTAATCGACAAAAACGTGGGGTAATGTCAGTCGCACGTTTTAAACGTATCGCTAACCTGGTATGGAACAGGGAAGAGGGCCAGGTTAAAGATGAACTCTGGTCAAATCAAACAGCAACAAATAATACCTGATAATTTTTAATTCAAATTCGAGTAATTTCTTGCAAGATTCTGATGTAGCTTTTCTTCTTAGTGAAAAGGGACCTGTTGCTAAGCTGGTACCTGGCTTTGCAGCGCGTGAACAACAGCAGGAAATGGCAACACGGGTTGCCACTGCACTGGAAAAGGGTGAACACTTAATTGCCGAAGCTGGTACGGGTACAGGTAAAACTTTCGCTTACCTTGTGCCTGCATTAACCAGCCAGTCAAAGATCCTAGTTTCAACAGGTACAAAAAACCTGCAGGACCAGCTTTTTCATAAGGATTTACCTATTGTGCGCAAAGCGCTAGATGTTCCGGCAACTGTTGCCATCTTGAAAGGACGTGCCAACTATCTTTGCCTGCATCGCCTTGATCTTGCTGAAAACGAAGGGCGTTTCAGAACTCCTGAAATGGCTCGCAGTGTGATTGATATCCGTGATTGGTCAACACGAACGACAAGTGGTGATACTGCAGAGATGTCTTCAATTTCTGAAGATGATCTAATCTGGTCTAGTGTTACATCAACCTCTGATAATTGCCTTGGATCCGATTGTAATTATTTTGAAAACTGTTATTTGATTGAAGCTCGTCGGCAAGCACAAGCTGCTGATATCGTCGTCATTAATCATCATTTATTATTTGCCGACATGATGTTACGCGAAGACGGTTTTGCCGAGTTATTACCCGAGGCTGATGCAATTATTGTCGATGAGGCACACCAACTTCCGGAAGTGGCATCATCTTTTTTTGGCGAAGCACTTAGTGGCAATCAGTTACTTGAATTGGCGCGTGATAGTGAATCGGAATACTTATCTGATATAAATGAAGATCCAAACTTTGTTCGTATAGCATCCGTATTACAAAAACTTACTAAAGACTTACGTTTAGCCTTTGGTGTAGAACAACGTCGTGCTGATTGGCAAAGTATTGCGACAAATAAAGACTTTAAAAAAGCAATACTTGCTGTATCTGAGCAATTAGAAAAACTTCAGCAACAACTTAGCCCGTTAGCTGAACGCAGCAAGGGACTTGAAAGTTGTTATGAGCGATGTGTAGAACTTTGTTCACGTTTTTCTCGTTTAACCACGGATGTTCCTGATGATCATATTCACTGGTTTGAAACACACCGTCGTAGTTTTACCCTGCATATTACGCCATTTGATATTAGTGAAATTTTTCAGTCACAAATGAATAGAATGAATATTAGCTGGATGTTTACCTCGGCAACTTTAACGGTTGCAAACAGTTTTGAGCATTACAAGCAACGTTTGGGTATTGAGACAGATAACACGGCAATCTGGGACAGTCCATTTGATTACAGTAAACAAGCAGTAATGTATGTGCCTGAATCCTTACCTGACCCTACGGCGCCAGAATATAATGAAGCAGTAATTAATAAAGCTTTACCGATTATTGAGGCCTGCCAGGGCGGCGTGTTTTTTTTATTCACCAGTCACAAAGCATTACAACAAGCAGCAGAAATACTCGACTCTGAACTCGATGTTCCATTACTGGTGCAGGGAGATAAACCTCGCGATGTGTTACTTAGTGAATTTCGTTATCATGGTAATGCCGTATTACTTGGCACCAGTAGTTTCTGGGAAGGTGTGGACGTGCGTGGTGAAGCTTTGACCTGTGTAATAATTGATAAATTACCCTTTGCATCACCAGGTGATCCAGTTTTAAAAGCCAGGATCGAGGCCATGCGTAAGCAGGGCGGTAATCCATTTATGGATTTCCAGTTACCCAGTGCAGTGATTACTTTAAAGCAGGGGGCCGGTCGCCTCATTCGCGATGTAAATGACCGTGGTGTATTAATGCTTTGTGATCCCAGGCTTATTACAAAGCCCTATGGAAAAATATTTATAGATAGCTTACCGGCGATGATGAAGACGCGGAATCAGCAAAAGGTTGAAGGTTTTTTAAAACTTAAAAAATAATTATTACCAATTTTTATTAAGGATATAAGTTTATTTCATTAGCTCAAATATTAAATCTTGTGACATTTACAGTATTTTGCGATATTCTAATAATGTTGAATATATAGCAACCATCCCCCCCCACGATATTTCTATAACATTTACAAATAAATTATTGAAAACACTTAGTTTTTATATCATTTTTGATATGATTTTTCGTCACAACGACGAAGAGTATAAAGTTTTAAACGGGAATTTGTAGAGAACGATCTGTGGCTTATTTAACTCAATATTCAGGTAGCGTACCAGTCATTAAATTTAATATAGATCAATCAGTTATGACGATTGGTCAGGATATTAATATGGATATTTGTGTACCTGAAGACAGTATCTCAGATAACCATTGCGTACTGGAAGCGGTAAAAAAGAATGATTCTTATCGGTTTATCATTAAGTCTCACGAAGATGAAGCACAATTAATTGTTAATAGTGAAACTGTTTCTGTTGCTGAACTTAAGGATGGAGACTGGATAGTTCTTGGTGAAGTTGAATTTCAGTTTACTGATGATGGCATTTTTGACATTAAAATCATCGAAATACCCGTTTCTGCAGAAGCAAATTCGTCTCAGCCAAATACTGTTTCTATAAATTCAGTGCCAATACAACTCAACCAGGAAGTACCTGATGAAACTGTGCCAATGGCATCCGATAATCTCCAAGATGAGCACCAGTTTAGTCGCCGGTTAAATTTCTTCTAATCATCTTCATTCATTCAATTTTTGTAATTCATTTCAATTTTATTACTCTTAAAAGATGTTAAAAACTAGCCGTGCAGCAACGCACTGTGTATGCTATGGGCTTCTAAAAATATAGCATTTGTAATGAAAATTCTCGCAATCGATACCGCCACTGAAGCCTGTTCCGTCGCCCTATTTGCTGATGGTAGCTGTCAGGAAATATTTGAAATTATCCCTCGCCAACATACAGAGCGCGTTTTACCGATGGTTGATGAACTACTTAATTCATCCGGTTTAGCATTATCTCAATTAGATGCGATTGCTTTTGATTGTGGCCCAGGCTCGTTTACCGGCGTACGTGTTGGCACCAGTGTAGTCCAGGGGCTGGCATTTAGTCGGGATTTGCCGGTGGTCTCAGTTTCAAG
>JAOUOK010000231.1 GCA_029880425.1 Gammaproteobacteria bacterium | reverse complement strand
AAGTGTTGACGATACCAGTGCTCTAACAGGTGAATCAATGCTTGAGAGTATGTCTGATGATGCACCTGGTATTCTTGATGGCATGCACAAAGATGATATGCAAAGGTTATTATCAGAAGCCATTGCAGGATTGCCTGAACGTGAACGACTTGTTATGGCACTTTATTATGATGAAGAGCTCAATTTACGTGAAATTGGTGCGGTAATGGGCGTGAGTGAGTCTCGAGTCAGTCAGATACATAGCCAGGCGATTATTCGACTTCAGTCAAGAATGACTATAAATGTAGATTAAATTATAACAATCTCAAATTACCCGTACTTTTTTTATTAAATCTGCTTAATAAATATATTCCCCCTGTAAAATACCTGTTAAAGAACAAAAGTTAGAAAGATTTTTATCTTTTTAACTATTTGTTCGTTCCTTATCCTTAAGTAAATCATAAAACTGGCCGATAACATTTATAGCAAAAGTGATGTCCATATGTGTAATGAAATGACTATCACAACTGGGTATATCAATTTAAATGTGTACTGCGGAGGATAACTTGTGGACACGGATATGAAAATTCTTGTTGTAGATGATTTTTCTACAATGCGTCGAATAATAAAAAACTTACTGCGAGATCTAGGCTTTAATAATACTGATGAAGCTGATGATGGCTTAACAGCATTACCAATGTTAAAAACAGGTAAGTATGATTTATTGGTGACTGACTGGAATATGCCTGGTATGCAAGGTATTGATTTACTCAAAGCAGTGCGAGCAGATGAAAACCTCCAGAATATACCTGTTCTAATGGTAACAGCTGAGCAGAAAAAAGAGCAGATTGTTGAAGCAGCCCAGGCTGGAGTCAATGGTTACATTGTTAAACCCTTTACGGCTTTAATTCTTAAAGAGAAGCTGGAGAAGATTTTTGCACGTATTGGCTAAAGCCAAAAGGGGTTTTTAAATCATGTTTGAAAATAAAGAACTTATTACTGACGATAATATTGCACGTGTAAAAGATCTTTTAGTTTGCATGGAAAAAGGGAATGAAGAGGATGCAATAGAAATTATTGATGAATTAACCACCATACGTGAAACAGATTTATACCAGGATATGGGTAAGTTAACCCGTGAGTTGCATGATGCCATATCACACTTTGGTGTTGATGATTCAATTAGTTTACTGGCTGAAAAAAGCATTCCTGATGCAAGGGAACGCCTTAATTATGTTATTTCAAAAACTGATGAAGCAGCTAATCAAACACTCGAAGCTATTGAAGAATCAATCCCTATATGTGAAAGCCTGAATAAACAGGCATCAGAGTTGCATGATTCCTGGAATAAATTTACTAACCGTGAATTATCAGCAGATGAATTTCGTGCATTAAGTAAAGAAATCACTGAGTTTTTCAAAGAAACCAATGGTCTAGCATCTATTAAAGAGCATTTAACTGTAGTTTTACTGGCCCAGGAATACCAGGATTTAACAGGTCAAATTATTAAGAAAGTGATAAACCTTGTCGGTGAAGTTGAAGATAAATTGATTGGCTTAATCAAATTAACCGGCGCACCACAATTAAAGAATGAAAAAGAAGATGATTCAGCAAGCCTTGATGGGCCACCAGTTCCAGGTATTGCACATGCAGATACTGTTTCTGGGCAAGATGAAGTTGATGATTTGCTTTCGAGTTTAGGGTTTTAATAATAGAGTTGGAAATGTATTGCTATGGATGATGAGTTACTTGAGGACTTTTTAGTTGAGGCGGGAGAGATTCTTGAACAACTGAATGAGCAGTTGGTAGAACTTGAGAATCGTCCTGATGATTCTGATTTGTTGAATGCAGTCTTTCGTGGTTTCCATACCATAAAAGGAGGTGCAGGTTTTCTTGCTATTGATGTAATGGTTGCGATATGCCATCGCACTGAAGACATATTTAATATGTTACGCAACGATGAACTTAAAATTGATAACCATTTAATGGATACAGTTTTACCTGTTCTAGATGTTTTAAATGCACAGTTTGATGCACTTCGTAGTGGCGAAGAACCGCTAGGAGCAGATCCATCTTTACTGACTGCATTAGAAGCAATTATATCTGGTGAGGCAACGACTTCAGAAGAAACAGCTGAACCTGTTGAAGCTGAATCAACTGATACAGTCGAAGAAAAAATTAATAATACTAAATCAGATGATATATCCGATGACGAGTTTGATGCACTCCTTGATGCATTAGAAAAACCCTCTGTAGACGTTCCTAAAATCACACCTAAAACTGATTCTAATGAAATTACTGATGAAGAATTCGAAGCTTTGCTTGATGACTTACATGGTAAAGGACAATTCTCAGGTGAACAGGCTAATAACACATCAACTGCCCAGACCGATAATAATAAAAAGAATGATGAGATCACCGATGATGAATTTGAAGCATTGTTGGATGACTTACATGGCAAAGGTTCATTTTCTGGTGACGTTGCATCCAAGGCACCACAAGAGATTGAGCAAGAAACCGGTAAAAAAACCGCTAATACAACCAGTAAAAATAGTGATGAAATTACTGAAGATGAGTTTGAATCATTACTCGATGATTTACATGGCAAAGGAAAATTCTCTACAGCTGCTAAAAATGATACAACTAAAACAAATGCAGCAGCACCGGCTAAATCACATCCTCAGATTAAAGCTGAACCTGTAGCTGCTAAAAAAGAACCTATAGCTATAACAGATAAGCCTAAACCAGCAGCTAAAGAGGTCAAACCCGCTGCTGAAACCTCTGTACGTGTTGACACAAGTCGCTTAGATGAAATTATGAATATGGTAGGAGAACTGGTTTTAGTTCGTAATCGTATATCGCGCCTGGGATCAGAAAGTGGAGATTCTTCAGAAGAAGAAATGACAAAAGCAATTGCAAACCTTGATTTAGTCACTGCGGATTTACAATTATCCGTCATGAAAACACGTATGCAACCAATTAAAAAAGTATTTGGTCGTTTCCCTCGTGTGGTTCGCGATCTTGCTCGTAGTTTAAACAAAGACATTAAGCTTGAAATGATTGGTGAAGATACCGATCTTGATAAAAACCTGGTTGAAGCATTAGCTGATCCGCTTGTCCACCTGGTCAGGAACTCAGTTGACCATGGTGTAGAGATGCCAGATGAACGTGAAAAGGTTGGAAAACCACGTCAAGGCACTGTAACTTTATCTGCTTCACAGGAAGGTGACCATATACTCTTGTCTATTACAGATGATGGTGGTGGCATGGATGCAGATGTACTACGAAATATTGCTATTAATAAAGGTATTCATGATAAAGAATCAGCTTCGCGATTAACAGATGTTGAATGTTATAACTTGATCTTTGCGCCAGGTTTTTCAACCAAACAGGAAATTTCTGATATATCCGGTCGCGGTGTTGGTATGGATGTAGTTAAAACAAGCATTACATCTTTAAATGGCTCAATAGAAATTGACTCCAAGCTGGGCGAAGGGACAATTATAAATATTAAAGTACCATTAACCCTCGCAATCATGTCAACGTTAATGGTTAAACTTAAAGATCAGTTATTCTCATTGCCACTTGTTAATGTAAATGAAATTTTCCATCTTGATTTAACTAAAACAAATGTAATGGATGGCAAAAGAGTGGTTCTGGTCAGAGGCAAGACATTGCCCCTTTATTATTTAAATAACTGGTTAGTTAACGGTGAAAGTAACGCACCACTACCTGATGAAGGTCATGTAGTAGTAGTACACATTGGTACACAAAAAGTCGGTTTCATTGTTGATGAGTTAATTGGTCAGGAAGAAGTCGTGATTAAACCGCTGGGTGCCATGCTACATGGTATTTCTGGTTTAGCGGGAGCAACCATTACTGGTGATGGAGGTATTGCACTTATTCTCGATATTCCGGGACTAATGAAAATGTACGCTTAAAAGTATTTTGCTAATGAATGTATTTAAAGAGGATGTTTGAATGTCAGCCCGTGTCCTGGTTGTAGATGATTCTGGTTTTTTTCGACGTCGAGTTAAAGAAATTCTTGAAGAAGACCCAATGATAACAGTAGTGGGTGATGCTGCTAATGGCCAGGAAGCTATAGATAAAGCAGCAGAACTTAAGCCTGACGTTATCACAATGGATATTGAAATGCCTGTCA
>JAOUOK010000230.1 GCA_029880425.1 Gammaproteobacteria bacterium | reverse complement strand
ATTTATAATAAAAACACAACTTACATGTATCTAACTTGTTACTTGATTGTTTCTTAATTTCCTCAAATGCCTGGCTATTACTCTTGTACTACACATCGTCAATTCCCCAACATTGACGCGATAAATTCTGCCTTCTAATACAGTCGTTCATCGTGTAATTAAAATAGGTATAGCATTCTTCCCTAAAATTTCTCAGCACCACTATATCCTTATTATTTGTCATAGAAAATTGAATGATTTCTATATTACACCGCTAATTATAGTCCACACATCCTTCATCGACGGGTATACGCCACATATATCTTTTTGGCTTATTAACCCAGTAAAATACCCGGTATAATATGCTGTCGACATATTCAGTAAAGGTTGTAAACATGCATTTTCTATCAAATCCATCCCTGTGTGTTGCACATTTTTCTCTGCATAATCTCCGACATATTATAAATCTGCAACTCTTTTACTGTGTTTTCAATTAATTGATAAAGAACCTGAATACGCGGCTGAAGTGGCAATGTAGGAACTGGAAAATTAACAGTTACTTTAAGACTGTTAGAACTGATGCCGCAGGATCGAGTTGACTATACGGTAGTCTTCAGAGGCCTGGCCGATTTTGATTCTGAAGATTTAAACAACGATACAGGCATTCGTGATATATTTATGCAACGCGAAAAATTTGATCAAAATGATGCGCAACACGGCATCAAAACAAAAAAGGTTAACCCAGGATACATTTTGCCTGATTACCTGGCAGAGATTGCAATTAAGAAAATGGGACAGGAAAAAGATTAATCTGAAATTGGTCGCTTATTTAATTTATAACAACATCCATTTCAGTCAGCTGCTCATCATAAACTGCGGAATAATAATACATGAACACACAAGAACTCATTAACCTTATTCAAACTAACCCGACTGAAGTTGAGTTTGACCAGGTCATTGCCGTCATTGAACAAGAGTATGACTACACCCCAACCCAGTTCTATAACGGTAGCGGTGATAATGAAGTGGTCAACGCGGCAGGAACAAATGAAGGTTCCTGTAAAATTTTTGCCTTTGCAGATATAAATGATTTAAATGAATCACAAACATTAAGTTGTTTTGGTAAGTACTACCGCCAGGATGTGTTACTTAACCTCGGTGGCAGTGATCATGCGAACATCAGGAATTTTATGAAACATGGTTGGGAGGGGATTCATTTTGACGGCCCGCCACTAGCACGAAAGCAACCGGGCTAACTCAAATAATTTAGTCCTCGTTAAACTGGTAGGGCTCCATTTCAACTCCGAGCAGGCTTTTGCCGAGCAAGATAATAATTCCTTTATAACGGTACTCGCCGGTACTGGTAAATTCAAACTGGTATTCACGATAAAAAACCAGCCTGCCACTATTGTTACGACGCAAACGAAGTTTTTTTATTGCAACCGTTTCATCCAGGAACTCCAGCGAAACTTTATTACAGGCCTCACGTGACTTTGTAGTCGCCACTTCCTTGGCACGAATACTATCGAGCCAGTAGACAAAGCCTGATACTAATATTATAAAAATAGTAAAGTCTGTAGCCGACATATTAATCCAATAACGGCCTGAAATATTTAACTGCAAACTCGAGTGCCGCATCTAAGGGGTAAATATCAATATTGTCGTTATCCCCCTTCCATAGTTCGGCAGTCGTTTTATCTTTTAAAAATACCATTTCCATGCATAAACTTTCTGCCGCGTGTGAACCAGTTGATTGCCATTTTATCCCTATATAAATATCATTTGAGGGCCTGACACTGATTACATTATTTGCATCCTGTTCAATTTCAACCGGTTCTTTTGTTACATGACAATGAGATGTAATTTTTGTTGATACAGAAAAAACCGGCGCAATGGATATAGCATCAAACGCACACATGGCATATAACTCAGCATTTTTAAGCTCAACATGATGGATTTTTTTCTCCATACTAAAAGGGTAAGCACCTGTAAGTATTTTTGTCTTTTCATCCAGTACAACAAGGTCATCTTTATTTAATGCTTCGAGTTGTTGCGGCTCAACTGAATCAAGAGCCTGTCCTTTATCCGCAAAGTTGCGAAGGATTTTTTGGTGTAGTGCTTTAAGCTCCGGAGAAAGTAAATTTTGTCTTGCCTTGAGTGGTAATAATGAATTTAATTTATTTAAACCTGCTTCAATATCCATATTAACTGCCTATAAGTCTGGTTGAGTTTCAAATGATAATTATGGAAGTATAGAGAGTTATTTATATAGTACATTGATCTGGATTAAGTTAATCCCAGAGGTTTTTAAAATAACGGCTGCTTACTATATACACAGTGATAAACACAATAAGGTCAAGCATTGCCCGAATACTCACATCGGCCACATACGGTTCAAGCCAGCCATTCACAAAATGTGCTGCAAGTGCAGCCAGTATAATTGATAACATAGTAAACATGGTTTAACTAGAATAAACGATCGAGAGCATTAAGGTAAAGTACGAAGCTTTACCTTCTTCACTACTGACAGTGATATCACACTGGCGCGGATTAGATATCTGCCCAGGTAAATTTTCGAATAAACAAGCCACGTATTCTACACTCATAAAAGCGTGCGCAACCTGTGGTGTCGTTTAGTTAAACCGTTCCCTACCGCATTCATTAATCCAACTTTGACATTATGTTCTGTTGAAATGACGTTAAGTTTTGGTTGCACCGGCTGTCAACGATATAACTCAAACGCTCCCCATATCACCGCTAAACTCAGCACAAATACAAAACTAGTGACTATCTTTGTGAACTGTTTTGAGATTTTCATTACTACCGCAGGAGGCTGTTTTTTTCATTAATCTTTTTAATATGTTTATCGGCATTCATCGTTTTGTTAAAACCGCTTGACAAAATCCTCCTTTATTCTACAATTCGAAACATGTCGAACTGTAAAACACTAAATCCAGAAGAATTAGCTGAATCATTCAAGGCACTATCGAACCCTAACCGGTTACAGATATTTCAGCGCTTGCTGAGTTGTTGTGAACCCGGAACACTCTGCTCTGCTGAAGTTGTCAATGGTTTTTGTGTCGGGGAGCTGGGTGAAGATTTAGCCGTGGCCCCTTCCACCTTATCCCATCACATTAAAGAACTGCAACGCGCGGGACTGATCAAAACCCAGCGTCGGGGCAAGAACGTGGAATGTTTTGTTGATGCCGCGAAAGTTAACATCATCAAAGAGTTCTTCACCGGTTTTATGGTGACTACAGATATAAAAATTGCTAAGAGGTAGAAACAATGTCAGAAGAATCATCATGTTGTACGCCCAACTCAGGTTGCTGTGGCGATGAACAGGTATCACAAACTCAAAAAGAGTCTGATGATATCCGCAATAATGTCAGGAAAGCATACTCAAAAGTGGCTGAAGCTAACAACAAAAACGAAGCATGTGGAATCGAATCAAGTTGCTGCGGGGTCTCTGATGACATAGATATTAATACCCTGAACTCACTTCGCCTTGGCTATTCAGATGATGACCTGAACAATGTTCCGGATGGGGCCGATATGGGGCTGGGCTGTGGTAATCCCCGTGCAATCGCGGCCTTATCCGCCGGTGAAATTGTCGTTGACCTCGGTAGTGGTGGCGGTTTTGATGCCTTTTTAGCCGCACGTGAAGTGGGGGAAAATGGCTATGTCATTGGCGTGGATATGACCCCAACCATGATCAGTAAAGCACGGAATAATGCCGAACAAGCTAATTTTGAAATGGTTGAGTTTCGTTTAGGTGAAATTGAAAACCTGCCTGTTGCTGACAACACCGCTAATGTCATTATTTCAAATTGCGTCATTAACCTGTCTCCCAATAAGGCGCGGGTATTCGAGGAAGCTTTCCGGATTTTAAAACCCGGTGGTCGCCTGGCAATATCAGATGTTGTCGCCAGTTGTGAAATGCCGGCAGACATGAAAAATGACCTTGAACTTTATTCAGGCTGCATGGCAGGCGCTTCGCTAATCCATGAGCTTGAAACATTTATGGCTGAAGCTGGCTTTAAAGAAATTAAAATCAGTCCAAAAGATGACTCGAAAGAATTTATTAAAGACTGGGCACCCGGCACAAATGTAACGGATTATGTTGTTTCTGCTCACATCGAGGCCATCAAACCCTGATTAATATAAAAGACCCGGGGA
>JAOUOK010000229.1 GCA_029880425.1 Gammaproteobacteria bacterium | reverse complement strand
TCAGTTCTCAATGGAATTCCTGCGCTACAGCCCATGTCCGAAGAATGTGGCTGAAGAAGTGATTAAGGAAACCAAGGAACGCGAAGCCAGAAAATAATATTTGTAATCACTAAAAGAAAAGGCCAGCGATTGCTGGCCTTTTTTTATTTTTACATATTTGGTTAATTAATCGTAACAGGTGCGGTTGTTAGCCCTTCAACACCCCTGACCGTGACTGAAGTAGGTACAGTATTAACTTTACGTGCTGTTAATACCCATTCACCTGTATTCTTTCTGTATCTCATTGGACCATAGCTGTCTACAACAAGCTCAGCCATATCATTTAATGCACTACTGGCAGTGACAGTAAGGGTACCATGCTTTGTGCTATAGATTGCTGATTGTATGATGATACTTAAATCGTAACCGTTACAATCTTGATCGATACCGTCATAAGGGATATCAGTAGCTCCGGGATAGATACTGGGCTCATTGTCGTTGCAGTCCTGCGGGAAGCTGAAGCCGTCGAAGTCGACATCGGTCAGATCTGTACCATCGCAGTTTTGATCAATGCCATCATAGGGCACCTCGGAGGCACCGGGGTAAATGGTGGCATCGTTGTCGTTGCAGTCCTGCGGGAAGCTGAAACCATCGAGATCGACATCGGTCAGGTCAGTGCCATCACAGTTTTGGTCAATCCCGTCATAAGGGATCTCGGTTGCGCCGGGATTGATGCTGGCATCATTGTCGTTGCAGTCCTGCGGGAAGCTGAAGCCATCGAGATCAGCATCGATCAGATCCACACCATCACAATTCTGGTCAATGCCGTCGTTTATTACTTCAGGGGCACCGGGGTAAATGGTGGCATCGTTGTCGTTGCAGTCCTGCGGGAAGCTGAAGCCGTCGAGGTCGACATCGGTCAGATCTGTACCATCACAGTTTTGGTCAATCCCGTCATAAGGGATCTCGGTTGCGCTGGGATTGATGCTGGCATCATTGTCGTTGCAGTCCTGTGCAATACTGTAACCGTCCAAATCCACATCGGTCAGATCAGTACCATCGCAGTTTTGGTCAATCCCGTCGTAGGGTATTTCTGTGGCTCCTGGGTTGATACTGGCATTGTTGTCGTTGCAGTCCTGTGGGAAGCTGAAGCCATCGAGGTCAACATCGGTTAGGTCTGCCCCGTCACAGTTTTGATCAATGCCATCGTAAGGTATTTCCGGAGCGCCCGGATAAATACTGGCGTTGTTGTCGTTACAGTCGAGGCTGGAAATAAATCCGTCAGAATCATTATCAGGATCGGTGATAGTGTAGTTGAGATAATTATTCGTATTTCCAGGTGTAAATGGGTCTATCTCATTAGAGCTTACTGTTGCGATAATTTGATATGTCCCGATTGCCAGTGATTTTATATTAGTAGTAATAGTTGCCGAACTTCCAACAGGTAGTTCTGTGATTGAACAAGAGTTACCGGAACACGTGCCTGTATCAGTGACAACGGAATTTATTTCGAGTCCTGAAGGAAGTGCAAAATCGATAATAACATTTGTCGCAGTGTCAGGACCTTTGTTTTCCACATGCCAGTTGGACGATACAATTTTACCGACAGTGTATCCACCACTTGAACCGGTAATTGCAATATAGGTATTAGCAGCTGGCACATGTGCGCTCGGTGTCATGATAAAGGCATGATATTCACCATTCTGTGTAAAACCATTACCAACAATCTGGTTATAATTATTGATGTCATTGGCGCTTCTTATTTCGGTAAATGTGGTGTTTGTCTCTAACAGATCCATCAGACTGTAAACTTCACGATCTTTGAAAAGAAATGAGAGATCAGTGTTATTACCGTATGAAACACCTTGTCTTCCAACGGCTATATCATGGCTATTTATACGAGATGTAATTGCAGTTGTGCGCTCATAGAAATTATCTGGACTGGTATGGGTTTGGGTGTAGATATTTTCAAGCCCAGTAAAGTTACCCCCTGAATAAACATATGGAAATGAGCCGCCTATATGGAGCGTTTCAACTGATATGGCATTATTATTATTAATACCAATTGCACTATCGCCAAAAGTAAAATCTGTTTCACCAATTTCGAACATCTGCCCATGAGTGTAAACAAAAACACGTGACAGATATGTTTCCCAACCTTCCGCCTCATGCCCAGGAGGGGTAGGGATCATGCTTTGACCAGTTATAACACCATCATCATTTATGTCTGTTGCTCTGCTACTGATACCGTTGGGTATCACTCCCATGTTTATCATTCCTGTTGTTGACTTCCAATGAAATGCACGTGAATCGTAAGGGTAGGGAATTGCAGAGTTGTATACGAAACCAACTATTTCACCGGAATTATTGATGGCATTCGCCTTACTGTCTGTAAAACCAGCCAATGTTCCCAGATCCTGCATTACACCGTTTTCATAGAGGAATGCATGTATTTCTCCACTGGCTGTTGTGGATTCACCAACAATTTGACCATTGTCGTTGATGTCACGAGCCCAGCTACTGGCGCCACCTAAAGTGCCCAGATCAATCATGTTATTTCCATTATGCAGGAAGGCATGTGTGTCACCATTTGCTGTTTTTGAAAAACCAACAACAAGCCCATTGATATTTATAGCAGTCGCCTCACTGTATGTTCCTCCGAGTGTTCCAAGATCAGTGATATCATAAATATCCAGACCTGATGCCGGTGATTTTAGGTCAAAACCATTACAGTCTTGATCTATTCCATCATTTTCTATTTCAGGGGCACCCGGATAGATGCTGGCATTGTTATCCTGACAATCGAGCGGAAAATCAAAACCATCAATATCTGCATCGTGTGAATCTGCTCCATCACAATTCTGGTCTATTCCATCAAAGGGAATTTCAGTTGCAGCCGGATTGATGTTTGCATCATTATCGTTGCAATCTAAGGGGAAGTCATAGCCATCGTTATCATTATCACCGACTTGCGGTACTCCTGCCTGTATTGGAGTATTAGGCAAATTTTCATATGCATAATTAATGACATATGCACTGGTACCCCAGTCTGCAGATAACACTTTTATCCAGCCGTAGTGCGTATTTCCACCAATGGTAAAACTAACGCCTAAATAACCTGGGGTAAAAAAGTCAGATTGGTCATGAACAGTATCTTGAGCAGCAATATAGGCTCCGCCAGCAGGACCAAAGTTTGTTGTACTATCAATTGTTGTGCCAGAAGATTGTGCTTTTGCAAAATTCAGGAAAGTATAAGCTTGGGAAACTATTTCATTAGTGCCTGATCCGGAAACGTAAAAATAGCGGTTATGTTCTTCTGGGCAACACTGACCTCCACTAGGAACAACATAGTAATTATGATTAAAGGTAAAATCAACTACCCCATCATTATTAAGATCTAGCTCGTAAGAAGTTGATTCACTTCCGCTAACAGTACTAACATAACTCAAAACACCTGTAACAACAGTGGCACTAGAGATTGATGAAAACAATAGAGGCACTATAAGAAAACTTATAAAAGAAATTTTATTTAGAATATTAATTATGTGATGATTGTTTATCATTATGCACTCTCCCTGCTCGTATTTAGGTTCTACCGTGATAATTTGTCTTTTTGAGCTGAATATTATCTTTTTATAATCAGCAAATTATAAGTTCACATATGCAAATTGTATGCCTAACTAAAAATAGGTAATAGGTTCAGCTATTTACACTTCGGGCTCATATGTATTCATATTTAAAGTGTAAAATTTACTGACAGTAGCAATTATTCAAAAATATGCTGCTAATCGTAGTATCACTTTGATAATCTAGGATTTTACACAAATTTCAGTCAGAATTAATAAATAGAATGTGCTAAAAACAGTGTATAAATATTTGACAGGTATTGGAATAAATTAAATTCGATAAAATTGATATAGCTATGGTTAGATTTTACTGACACAAGGAACATTCTTAAAACAAGTGTTTATTACCTTTCCTTACGCCAGTAAAACCTCACCACCATTCCGATTAAAATCACTGCCGATACAATCAACAACGGCCCAAAGGTCGCAAAGTCCAGTAACTCGGCAAAGGACCCCGTTGTTGTTGCCTGATAAATTACTTTTGCATAAACATAGGACTTAATACCAATTCCCAGGAAAGCGGCAATCATAAACGGAACCAGTTTCACCTGCAGAATAC
>JAOUOK010000228.1 GCA_029880425.1 Gammaproteobacteria bacterium | reverse complement strand
AAGATTAAGCGTTTTTATTATCTAAATATTGAATTAAAAAGGCCGGGATAAAGAAAATATCACCGGCCTAATGAATTTATGGGCGAATATATGAATAACCTTTTTCCTGTAACGTCATTATACGTACCATTCCATCAGTAACAACTTTTACGCCATCAATTAACGCAGACTTTTTGCCTTGCGTTTTTTCTATTTTTTTTAATGTATCATTACAAGCGCTAAAAGTAACACCGGACTGAATTAATTTAGAAATTCGATCAGATAATTTATTGTTTTTCCCTTGAAACATGATGTTAATGCCTGGGCCATAGGCAATAACTTCCATTTTCACCTCACCTGCCTCATAATAATTTAATATGTTTGAAGCATAATTTAGAGCAATTTCCTGGGTTATTGTATCTTCTGTACTTATTTGAATAGCAAGCTTATGCTCCGCATCTATTCCTGCTGTAGCAGTTCCAAAAAATGCTATTAAAGCAAGAATGGTCAGCAGAAATTTTCTCATGGCGTTCATTAGTGTTTCCTCAGTGATTATTATATTTTACTGCTTCGATTGGATTTAACGACCAATACGGGCCACAGTTATATAGCATAAAAGCAACAAAAGAAAAGGGGGAGGGATTAAAAAATTATTAAATTGAGGTGTTTGGTTAAACGAGTAGAGTTTTTTGCTTTAATTATTGTGTAACTAAAGCGTTAAGTATTTTTAAAGTTTCTTGGTGGAACAAATTAAACAGGTTGGTAGCAGTATACAAAACATGATTGTTTTTAAACCCGATTCGTTTAGTCATCCCCATTAAATATTTGTCCGCATATCGACCAGTAAACTTCCATGTCAGAAAGTTCCAGGTTATCTATTGTGTCACTCCCGTTGAGAAATAACGGCACCTTATAACCAATGCATTGATTATTTGAGGGTATCTCACCACTCGAATGTATCCAGTCGCTATAAAACTCACTGGCCAGTGCTTCATTTTGATAGTGCACAAGCTCGTCATTATGAAAAGCTGAGTAATTTGCAGGGATTTGCATGACTTCAGCTGTGCCAGGTTCTAATAAAAGGACAAGCATTTGATCTTTTTCTACCCGGCTTTTATCAAGGGCAAAATGTCTGCCGAGCCAGTCATAGCCAAAACAGATGATCCGGTCTTTATAGTCAGTAAAGGTTTCTTCTACCAGCCGGGTCCATTTTAAAATGTCCTGCGCGGCATGGAGGCGGTATAAGCCATTATTAAATGTTGTTCCGCCATAACCTGACATTAAACTTGAGAAACCATCGGCATAGGGTTCGATTTTATTAAATAACTCAGTAGCCGGTGAATTTTCAACCTGGGATGAAGTTTTATATATTTTTAAGAAGGGTTCATACATATTAAATCGTAGCTAAGTAGTAAAATAAGTGACGTTTTAATCCGTTTGTTTTGTTAGGCTTTCTTTTGTGATAGCAATGATATTTTTTTAGCTAAGTAATAATAGTAAAACATAATTACAAAATTAACTGCTGCAATTTCACCATATGTAGTTTTGTATATTTCATCTTCTAAATCTGCTGTATTTAATTCAGGTTCAAAAAATGCTTCAACAAAGCCAATTAAAAATAATATAGGTATACAGAAAACAATAGTTCGTATTAATACGGGCAAGCCTAAACAGATTACCCGAGGTAAGAAGTCTTTATTATCACCAGTTGAGTTTTTAATATATAGGTAAAAAACTCCACAAATATTGACCGTTAACAGTAATATGCTCATATATAGATCATTGATATGGTAGGTGAAGTCTATATATAAAGCTGGGTCACTGCCTAATATTGTTAAAATAGTAAACAGTAAAATATAGTGGAATTGTTCTTTTTGAGTCACATTGTCGTTTCGAAAATCTTCTACAAGCTGATCAACTTTCCAAAAATACATTTTAGTTTCCTTGTTGTCTTTCAACAAATGTTATAGATTTATCTTGACTCTTTACTGGCTTTATAACGTGTTGAAAATTTAGTTCTCTTGTATATTCCTGAGAATAAATATCCATACATATTGGGTTGTGAGCTATTATGTTTCGCTTTTATGAAAGTTTCCTAGCTTGCTTTAAAATATTTATATATTTTTTAATTGGTTTTGCTACCACTTCTTTATTTTCAATTATTTCCAGCAATATATTTATTCTTTGTTAATTTGCAGTAATGAAAAGGCAGCATAAAAACTTGCTGCCATTCAGAACGGATATAATAATTTATTGTGTAACTAAACCGTTTAATAGCTTGAAAATTTCAGGACGGTATTTATTCACCAGGTTATTAGCGGTATAAGTTACAAGCTGGGTTGAACCTGACTTGTTAGAGAAGTTATAACTGATATAAGTGAAACTCACTTTCTGAATTGTGCCAGTAATTTCCTGGTAGAGGACTTTAATCCCGTTAACTTTCCTGTATTCACGCTTAATGATTTTTGCGTTGGGTGCCGCACGTTGCGCGTTGGTAAGGGCAGCGTTACTGATGGTTTTAAGCGGAAGCTCTATTTCCTCAGTGATCATCATGCCATATAAACTTTTTTCTTTTAAACGCAGTTTATACTCGGTTGCCTTAGTAGGGTCTGATTTTTTGAATGTCCATTTCTTTGGGTCAATCCAGACGGCCGTGTCATTCTTGTTGCTTTTAATCAGGAAGGTTGAGCTGCCGGGTTTGCTGAATTCTTTCGAGTTTGTTTTTATTTTTCCGGTTGTACTGGCAGAATTACTACTCTTGCCCGAACGGTAGCCCCAGGTACCATCATCTTTCAATATGACTTCTTCACCGGTGTCGGTTATTGCATTTTGATCAGCAAAACACGGGACTGAAAATAAGATGAGTAAGGATAAAAGTGAGCGTTTCATGATGATGTCTTTCCTGTAAACGTGATGAATAATGATTTTATTTTTTTAATGCGGTGTTCTTTTTATATATTAATAATAGTGACAGGCTGGAGGGGGGAGCCGCATCAGAATCAATATAATTTTTTTATATATCATTTAACTTTATGATGTTTATCCTGTTATATCAAGTGATTACAGTCTTAATTTGTTTTTTTGTGTAATAGAGCAAGTTAACAGAAGAGGTTATTTTTGCGATCTTTATGTAACTGGTAATAAGTTTAAAAAATTGAAGCGCAGCAGCGTTTGAATTTTTTGCCACTTTGGCAGGGGCAGGGCATGTTTTTTGTCAGTTCGCTGGTTTTTAACTCCATGCCTTTGAGGTAATACCAGTTTTGTTCTTTTATAAATTCACTATTTTCAGAGAGGTAAAAATAATTTTCTTTTCCATTAACGCTCTCGCTAAAAAAAGCCACGAAATGAACCGTGTTCTCTGTACTTGAAATAATGCTTAGCTTTTCCCATTGCGTGCTGTCATTTGAGAGGTCAAGCGAGTGCGGACGGGTTAATTCGTGCCAGCTGTTTAATAAGTAGTTTTCATTTTTTAACACGTAAGCACTGTAGCGGGAACGCATGAGTTGTTCGGGTGTAGATGGGTATTCTTTATTGTTAATGAATTTTCCACAACACGCTTCAAAGACCTGTTCTGAACCACAAGGGCAGGTGTGTGGTGTTTGGGTTAGCATTAAATTTTATCGAATGAGTGCCAGTGAAAGTGAGGGTACGAAGGTAATAATAAGCACCGCGCTAAGCAGGACAAAAAAGAACGGGATGGTGGCCTGGTAGATATCGGTAATTGGCCGGTTAAAACGGAAGCTGGCGATAAACAGGTTCATTCCGACCGGTGGTGTGAAATAACCGAGTTGCATATTGGCTAAAAAGATAATGCCAAGGTGAATAGGATCGATACCGTAACCAATCGCCAGGGGTACAATTAGGGGAATCATGATTACCAGGGCAGAAAAAATATCGAGTATCGCACCGAGAATTAACAGGAAAACGGTTAAGAAGATTAAAAAGGTAATGTGGCTATGAATATGTTGCTTTACCCAGGTAAATAACTTATCAGGTATTTCAGCATCGATTAAATAGTTGGTTAAAGCCAGTGATACACCAAGAATTAAAAGTATACCGCCTACGACCAGCATAGATTCCTTGGCTATTTCAGGCAGTTCTTTTAACTTTGTTTCTTTATGAATAAAGAGTTGTACAAAAAGAATATACAAGGCAGTTATAGCGGCAGCTTCAGAAACAGCAAAGA
>JAOUOK010000227.1 GCA_029880425.1 Gammaproteobacteria bacterium | reverse complement strand
GGTCATTGCCATGGTCAAAGCCATAAGTCATTTTTAGATTTGGGTGAGCGAGGAAATAGCCATTTTCATTGGTAATGTAGGGGGTCAGTTGACGGGGTGTATTGGTGATAATATTTTTAAAAATTTCATCAAAGGCCATATTGATAACCAGAATACCAAACAGTTTTTCTTCAAAGTAAACCGGAGCAGCCGCACGTAAAACAGGAGTATGCGGTGTTGAAATTTTTCCATATTCACGGTTAAGCGTGATATCAGATAAATATATTTCACCGGGGTTTAATTTAATGGCTTCTTTGAAATATGGTGTATTACCTTTCTCCTGCAATTCGTTAACAGAAAGGGTCTTTATGTCACTACCTTTGCGGTCAACACGAACTATTTCTTTGCCATTATTTTTTACACCGATATACCTGATTTGTAAGTAGTTAGGTTTAGCTCGAATAAGCTCGGTAAAGATAGTTGCAAGGCGATGCTGCCATGTTTTTAAATGTGAACTGTCCTGTGGGTCGATACCACCATTTTTTATTGCCCGCGGAATGCCTTTTATTGGTGGTGTACCGACAAGGTATTGGGCATCACCACTAAGATTACGAATATCTGAAACAAGATTAATTGATTTTATATTTGTTTCATACTTCAGGCGGTTGAGTGCATTCTGGTAAACAATTTCAGATGAGCCATTAACAATCAATGTGCCGACACTAAAAGCTGCTATTGCAGCAATACTTCCTGCAAGTATTGATACTTTCATAGCAATACTCAATCTTGTGTAAGGACGCTTCATCGTCATTAATTAAAACCCTCTTCCTTTACTTGTAATTAAACAGCTGGGGTATAGGTACAATTAATATCCATTTTTCTAACAGGTTACTAAAATAATGAGTTTGTGACTATTTATATCCTTAATCACATGGGAATTGTAAGGTTAATTGATTGAAAAATACTATGCTGAAACATCGTATTTTTAGTATAAATAGTATGATGCTAGACGAGTACAAAATTGCAGGATTTTTATAATTCAAGTAAGCTTAAGCGTAATTATGTTTAGAAAAATACTGACACACTTAATCATTTTTATGCTCACGGTCTTGCCTGTGCAAGTGATTAGTGCGGATGTAAAAAATTCAGGTATGAAAACATCCATGCAGAAAAAAATTCATGCAGTTCATGAATGTATACATGGTTCGACCGAAGTTAATCAGCAAATTAAAAATAATGGAGAGCATGCATGTTGTGACAGCTTGTCACATCAATGTGATAACTGTGTGAATTGTTCACAAGCAGTTACTACGCCACTTTTATTAATAGTTATAAATCAGCCCGGTAATACAGAGCTGTTAATCTCGCAAAAATATTTCTCCAGCCATTTATTACTAAGTGGTGTCATACAGCAAGATCTTTTACGACCTCCCCGAAACTTTATTTAATTTATCGTTCTTTCATAACAATTTAGCCGGGTATTTTTCATACCTGTGTAATTAATGTATTAAATTAAATATTAAGGATATTTAAATGGCAACGTATGCCAAATTTCTAAAGCTAATGTCTTGTTTGGCATTGCTTAGCCACATATCTGCAAATGCTGAACAGGCATTAACAATTGAACGAGCCGTCCAGGTTGCATTGGATAGAGATACATTAATTAATGTATATAAATTCCGCCGTGATGCGTTTAAAGAACAATCTATTGCAGAAAATGCATTACCTGATCCACAGCTGAAAATTGGCTTAATGAATCTTCCAACTGATACCTTTGAGCTTAACCAGGAACCGATGACGCAACTACAACTTGGTATTCAGCAAATGTTCCCGCGTGGAAATACATTAGAAATAAAATCACAACGTGCCATAAGTATGTCTATGGTAGAAGAGGCTAAATTAGAAAACTATAGACGTAAAGTAACACGTGAAGTTCGTGAAACATGGTTAGAGCTCTATTACTGGTTGAATGCCGAGCGTGTAGTAAAAGATAGCCGTAATTTTTTTGAAAAATTGGTTTCCGTTACCCAGCAACAATATGCAGCAGGAAGACAAAAACAACAGGATGTGATTCGTTCTGAGCTGGAACTCGGTATGTTAGATGATCGTGAAATAAATATCAGAACACAACTGGAGATGACACGCACTAAATTGGAAAAATATGTTGGTAACAGCGTATCAAAAATTAATTTAGATAATGCTCTTCCTGATTTTATGCTTGTGCAAATAAATAAATTTTCAAGCGAGGAACATCCATTGATAACAATGCAGCAAGCAATGGTTGATGTGGGTGAAAAAAATGTTGAGCTTGCCAAGCAAAGCTATAAACCATCATGGATGTTGGATTTAACATATGGAAAACGTGAAGATGCGGCAAATGGTTCAACTAGAGCAGATTTTGTTTCTGCAATGGTTAAATTTGATTTACCAATATTCACTGGGAATTTTCAGGATAAAAAACTTTCAGCGAGTAAATATAGATTGAACAGCGCATTAAACACTAAGGAAGATGTAAGTCGTGATTTAAAAAGAAAATGGGACTCTGCCTTGTTAAAGGAAGTACGTTTTTCTCAAAGGGCTGGAAAATATAAAACCTTACTCATTCCAAAGGCTAAAGAAAATACTAAAGCAGCACTTTTTTCCTATCAAAGTGGGCGTGGTGCATTTACTGCATTAATGCGTGCACAAATAATTGAGCTGGAAACAAAATTAAAAGCTTTAAGGCTGGAAGTTGAACATAAAAAAACACAGGCACAGCTCCTGTATTTTACAGGGGAAAATAATGAAGTTTAAACGCTTCATTCTGGAGAGTAATAATGAATAAACTTGTCTTGATAATTATGTTGCTAGTTATATCAGCTATAACAGCATGTAGTGATGATAAAAATAACAGTAAAGAAAGCAGTAAATCAACCAGCCTGGAAACAGCACTAGAACATACTGCAAAACATCTTGATCCAACTTATGTCTGCCCCATGCATCCGCAGATTATTCGTGATAAACCCGGAAACTGTCCAATTTGTGGAATGGATTTGGTAAAAAAAGAAGTAGAAGATAAAAAAGAAACCGCGGTTGAGCACAGTCAAAAACATCTAGATCCGAATTATGTTTGTCCTATGCATCCTCAAATTATCAGGGATAAACCAGGCAGTTGCCCGATTTGTGGAATGGATCTTGTGTTAAAAGAAGTAGAACAGAATCAGGAAGAGGGAGTTGTAATAAAAATATCTCCGGCTGTTGAAAATAACATGGGCGTGAGAACTGCCAGGGTTAAAAAGGGAAAACTCTGGCGTCGTATTGATACTGTGGGTTATGTTGATTTTGATGAAAATAAAATTTCACATATCCATTTACGCACCAAGGGCTGGATTGAAAAGCTACTGGTTAAATCAGAAGGTGAACGGGTAAAAAAAGGACAGCTACTATTTGAAGTTTATTCTCCTGAATTAGTTAATGCACAGGAAGAATATATTCAGGCATTATCCGGCGGACATAAAGCTCTGTCAGGTGCTTCACGGGAACGTCTTCAGGCACTGGGTATTTCTGCTGAGCAAATTGAAAAGTTAAGGAAAACGCGCAGAGTCAGTCAATTTGTTAAAGTCTTTGCTAAACAAGATGGCATTATCGCTAAATTAAATATCAGGCAAGGCATGTTTGTTATGCCACAGAAAGAAGTAATGAGCCTTGCTGATCTCTCCAGCATATGGATTCTTGCAGAAGTATTTGAAAGCCAGGCCGATTGGGTCAGGTTAGGTCAGTCATCTGAAGTTAAATTGTCTTACTTACCTGGACGTGAGTGGGAGGGTGAAGTTGAATATATTTATCCAAGTTTAGATCCCAAGACCAGGACACTAAAAGTACGATTGCGTTTTGAAAATAAAGATGAAACGTTAAAGCCGAATATGTTTGCTGATGTCACTATTTATGGTGGTGCTAAACGTGAGGTGATTATGATTCCACGTGAAGCGTTAATCAGGACAGGAAATGAAGAACGTGTGATAGTTTCTAGAGGTAACGGACGTTTTCAACCGCGGGATGTGACCGCCGGGATTGAGTCAGGTGATTACCTGGAAATTGTTAAAGGCTTAAGCGTTGGTGAGGATATTGTCACTTCAGGCCAGTTTCTCATTGACTCTGAAGCAAGCCTTAAAGCCAGTATTGCAAGGATGTCTTCAATAAATAATAACACTAAGACAGAAACATCAGGTAAT
>JAOUOK010000226.1 GCA_029880425.1 Gammaproteobacteria bacterium | reverse complement strand
TACACAATAACCGTCAATAGTGCCGGCTTCCATTGTTGAGGGCATTTGTGGTGGCGGAGTAACAGATAACAAGGTATCCGCTTTTAAAGTACCGCTGGTGTCACCTTTGTGTGGTGCGTAATAACCGGGATTAATGCCCCCCGCAGCTAACCAGTAACGTAATTCATAGTTATGTGTTGATACAGGGAAAACCATACCCATTTTGAATGGCTTACCTTCAGCTTTATATTTAGCAATAACAGGTTTTAATGCATCTGCTTTAATAGGATGTACAGGTTTTCCATCTTTATGAGGGATATATTTTTTCATTTCTCCCCAGACTTTATTCGAAACAGTAATCGCGTTACCGTTTAAATCCATACTGAATGCTGTAATGATATGTGATTGCGTACCAAACCCAATAGTTGCCCCCAGTGGCTGACCAGCAAGCATGTGCGCGCCATCAAGTTCACCATCGATGACACGATCAAGTAAAACTTTCCAGTTTGCCTGTGCTTCCAGGGTCACGTACAAACCTTCATCTTCAAAGAAACCTTTTTCATAAGCAATCGCCAGTGGCGCCATATCGGTGAGCTTAATAAAGCCAAACTTTAGTTCTTCTTTTTCAGGTTCACCGACGGCGGCATTTAGGTTTGCAGAACCTAAAAGCCCCATTGCAAGTGATGCCGACAATCCCAGCGTCATTACTGTAGACTTGATAAATTTCCGTCGACCAGCTTGTTTACTTAAATATTTCATTACAGCCTCTCTTACTGTTTTTTTTAAAAGCAAAAAAAAACGCCCATACTCCAGGCACAATTTGCCTGAGGTATGGACGCCTTTGTCCAGATTTGTTGCCCGCCGTTGGACAACATTTAATTTCTAAATTTACTAGAGCAAGGTATATGCCAACTTAATAAAATGGCTCACCTATGGGATTTAATTTTATAAAACTATAATTAGTCATCATTATGAAATAATTTAATGCTTCAAGTTTGTGCAAAAACAATTTAAATGACACTAGTTCGGTGCAAAATATTTTAATTAAAATAATTCAGACATTTGGATAACGTTTTTTGCAACATCAACAAGTTTTTTATTCTGCCCCATCGCCAGCTTTCTTAATGATGAATATGCCTCATCTTCATTTACATTTTTCCTGCTCATCAAAATCCCTTTTGCTCGCTCAATAATTTTTCGTTCTTCAAGACTTTCTTTAGATTCTGCCAGTTTTTTATATAAAGACTGCATTTCAATAAATCGTTCAATAGCAAGTTCAATTACAGGCTTTATGCGCCGGGCAGTTAATCCATCAACA
The DNA here is from genome assembly GCA_029880425.1 of Gammaproteobacteria bacterium. Taxonomy (GTDB): domain Bacteria; phylum Pseudomonadota; class Gammaproteobacteria; order UBA6429; family Thiohalophilaceae; genus JAGLTQ01. The sequence goes on along the minus strand of JAOUOK010000226.1, from coordinate 2,934 downwards.
ATAAAGGCACTGACACCCGATTTAACTGCTTTTTTTATAACTTTTGATTCCCCCTTCTCTGCAAAAAAAACGATTGGCCTTGGGCTAATTTTATTTATTTCAACGAGTTGATTGAAAATATAATCATCTGGTGACTCCATATCAATAACAAGCACATCAGGCTTACAGATTTTTATTCCAGATAAAATATCATCTTCACAAGAGACACGGCCAACTACCTCAAAACCGGCCTCGGTAATTGAATCTGTAATCATCCCTGTTTTTAAAGAATCTTCATCAACCAGTAATACTTTATGCTTCATAATTTAATTCATTATAATTGAAAGAAATAATTCTAAAAGCAAGAACAATGCCAGCAATAAATATGTGACATAAACTCAAGAAAATACATAGGGTATAAGAATGAACAAGGTATAAATGAATGTATATGAGTGAAATGTATTTAATTATGCACCCTTATATACAATAAATATTAAATAAAAGTAAGTTATGCACACTCTTAGTGCATAACTAAAGCATTAAGTCTTAAATCTAAATCGTGGCAAACTGATATCGTACTTTATTACAAGAAGGTGGGAAATAAAATTAATTTTCTCTAGCAATATTAGTAGAAAGCGTAACATCCCATTATATAAGAATATATAATAATGAACCCAGTTAGGGTGCACCACCAACCATTAACGCAATAAGCGTACCGGTAATACCAAAGGCAGCCAACCCTGTGTCTAAAGAATTAATCAGTACACGAAAAGGTCATGTTGTTTAAAACCAGCTTTTAATACAGCCGAAGTCGACAATATGATCATGACGAGTAAAGTCATCCAGTGCAGAACATCAAGAAGTTGAAATCACTTAACGCGGTCGAATTCGGTATATCTTTCCTGAATCTGTTGAAAAGTATATCCAGCCCTCCGGACTTTGTGCTAAAGCACGAATACGTTGATCCAATGAGTTAAATAAACGTTCATCACTCTCTGCTTTACCCTTATCGTTTATAACAATACGGTTAATGTGTTTTAACTTTAAAGCACCAGCAAACAGGTTTCCTTTCCAGCCTGGAAATGCATCACCTGTATAATGCAACAAACTTCCTGGAGCAATGGAAGGAATATATACTTTTACCGGTTGTTCCATTCCTTTTTTATGCGTGCCCTCACCCACAGCAACCGGACCCCAGTATTCCTTGCCATACGAAACCACTGGCCAACCGTAATTTTTACCCGGAAATATTAAATTGATTTCATCACCACCACGTGGCCCGTGCTCAATTTCCCATAATCGTTTATTTTTAAAATCATAACTCAGTCCCTGTGGATTTCGGTGACCATAACTCCATATTTCTGGTAATACCGCTTTGTTATGTACAAATGGATTATCAGAAGGAACAGAGCCGTCACTATTTAGACGTATAATTGAACCGGCATGATTTGTCTGGTCCTGTGCGTTTGGACGATCGCCGCGATCACCAATACCAAAATACACATGACCATGTTCATCAAAAGTGATACGGCTACCAAAATGATAACCGGTTGATGTCGCGGATTTTGTCACTAATAAATCTTGCCATTGATTAAAGCGATCTTTATCAAGTCTCGCGCGTGCTAAGGTTGTAGCCCCCCCGTCATCCGTTTTCTTGACATAGGTAAAATAAATCCATTTACTGGACTGGTAATTGGGTGGTACAGCAATATCAAGCATGCCCCCCTGGCCATGGGCTAATACCTTTGGAGCATTGCGTATTACCGTTTTGCTTGAAGACTTCAAATCAAGAAGTATGATATTACCTTTACGTTCTGTAATTAGAAGTTTTGTTGGCGAAAGAAATCCCATCCCCCAGGGAATACCAAGATTGTCTGTCACTTTTTCTAATTTAACGTTTACGCCTGCACTTTTAATCTGAAGAAGTGAATTCCCTGTTGTTTCTACTGCCGATAACTGAAAGGATAAAATCACCAGGCTAGTAATAAAAAAAATCTTTTTCATCATTTTTTTACTGGTAGCTCATCGTACTTGGTTAATTCATCCGCACTTACATACCAGGGTGCTTTATCCGCATAATAAATATTGTGCTGTGGCCTTGAACCAGGATCCTGGTCTAAAGTTCCTGCCGGAACTACATAGGCTTTTCCACTTTGGGTTAACCAGGGTAAGGAAGAGCCGCAAGTTTTACAAAAGGAACTGGCAAAATGCCTGGCCTCCGCCAGTTCATAGCGGCCCACATTATTTTCCCCTCTTATCCATTTAAACTGTGAAGGGTTAATAATAATATTTGAAGCATGTGCAGAACCGGTAATCTTCTGACAACGAGAACAGTGACAATATTGAAATACCTTAGCCGGCCCTGAAAACTCGTAGCCAACTTCACCACACAAACAGCTACCCGTGGTCTTTTTTTCATTCATATAACACCCTCCCTTATTACTTAATGCGTGGCTTTATCACCCCAAATTTCTTTTAATCGTTTATCCCGACCACAGCTCCAGCGATAATATTTGTAACGCACAGGATTCTTTTTATAATAATCCTGGTGATAACTTTCGTCACCCTTTATAGGATAAAATAAAGAAGTATTTAATATTGGCGTAACAATCTTTTTACCCGGGAATTGTTTAATAACTTTTTCTCTTGTTTCCTCGGCCAGTTTTCGCTCTTTTTCATTGGCTACAAAAATTGCACTTAGATAACTATGTCCTTTATCACAGAACTGTCCTCGCGCATCAAAAGGATCGATATTGAACCAGTAATAATCTAATAACTGTTGATAGCTGACCTTTGCCGGATCATAAGTGATTTCGACAGCTTCATAGTGACCTTCATGATTACCGCGATAAGTTGGATTCATAATCTTACCGCCGGTAAAGCCTGAAACCACCTTGCTAACACCTTCAAGCTTTTCAAAATCAGACTCCATACACCAGAAACAACCACCTGCAA
>JAOUOK010000225.1 GCA_029880425.1 Gammaproteobacteria bacterium | reverse complement strand
CCGTTTGGGTTAAAACTGAACCGCAACTTGATGCGGTCACGGCACTTTCAGGTAGTGGCCCGGCATATTTTTTCATGGTGCTCGAAGCCATGGAAAAAGCAGGCGAAGAACTGGGGTTACCCGCCGATACAGCTCGTTTACTCGCAATTCAAACCGGGTTTGGTGCCACTAAACTGGCGCTGGAAGTCGATGATGATCCTGAAGATTTACGAAAGAAGGTAACCTCACCCGGCGGTACAACGGAACAAGCTATCAAAACCTTTGAAGAGCAGGGCCTGGTTGAGATGTTCAGCAAGGCGATGAAAGCTGCACGCGATCGCGCAGAACAACTTGCAGAAGAACTTGGAAAATAAACAGGAACAAGCATGAATCCATTTAGTAACGCCGGTGTATTTTTAGTTTCAACCCTGTTTGGCCTGTACATCCTGGCCATCATGTTAAGGTTGATCTTACAAATAGTGAGAGCCGATTTTTATAATCCTGTTTCACGTTTTATTGTTAAAATCACCAACCCCGCGCTTAAACATTTACGCCGTTTTATTCCAGGTTTAGCCGGAATCGACATGGCATCTGTGACTGTCATGATGGCATTACAAATGCTGCAGTTTTATATAATAACCCTGCTGCGTAATTTCCCGGCACCTGATATTTTAGGCCTGTTCCTTTATTCATTTATCGAGCTGATTACACTGGGCTTTTATGTCTTCCTGATTTCAATTTTTATCCTGGCACTTTTAAGCTGGATTAACCCGGGCCAGTACAACCCAATTAATACCCTGCTCCACCAGATTACCGAACCTGTACTTCGCCCGGCCAGGCGTATGCTTCCCCCTATGTCGGGAATGGACCTGTCTCCAATGGTAGCCATGGTTGGTTTATGGTTAATCAAGTTGCTGTTACTTGATCCCCTCGGTCACTGGGCAAAAGGGATGATGTATCCCGCAGCTCGCGTTTTGATGAATTAAACCTGGTTAAAAACCCGTTCTCACGGGCTCAACTGATGCAGGGTAGTGAAAAAAGTAAAAATACTTAGGCATTTAAGCCAATTTAAAGTGAGAAAGGCATCACAGTTTATTTCAACTATTTTCTATTTTTAGCTAAATTACTTCATCAATTTGCCGTTATATTTCTTAGTCTTAGCTGGTTCTGTTAAGATATTGCTACATAGAAAGTAGTACAACCAGTTAAAATCATTCTCGTTTAACAAAAACAATGATTAAATAACTCTTATAATTAACAAGTTAACTATAGATTTTAGGAATACCATGGCGACTGACCGTTTTACAGATCAAATGCAAGCTTATGGGCGCTGGCGCTCAGATATTACCGATGCCATTCAAAAATACCAAAAATGGCTTGAAGGCAATAATATGAGCTCGGCCGAAATCGAGATTCGCATTTTTGAGCTTATCGAGAACCTGAAATCTGATCACCTGACAATTGCCTTTGTCGCCGAATTTGCACGTGGCAAAACAGAACTGATTAACGCCATTTTCTTCTCTGAATATGACCGACGCCTGTTACCATCAGAAGCCGGGCGTACCACCATGTGTCCAACCGAATTATTTTTCGATTCAGAAGCTAACCAGAGCTATATCCGCCTGTTACCGATAGAAACGCGTCTTGAAGATACAAGTATCCTGGAGCATAAAAATAACCCGATAAACTGGACCTCGATTGAACTTGATACCAGTTCATCTGAAAAAATGGCTGAAGCTTTTCTTGAAGTGGTCAAAACAAAACGTGTACCACTGCCTGTTGCAGAAAAGCTGGGGCTCTCTGATTATCGTGATGATGAAACTCAACAAATGGTTGATATCCCCATGTGGCGCCATGCTTTAATCAGCTTTCCCCACCCGCTGTTAAAAGAAGGTTTAACCATTCTTGATACCCCAGGCTTAAATGCACTAGGTAATGAACCTGAATTAACCATCAATATGCTACCCAATGCACAGGCTGTCGTATTTGTCTTAGCGGCTGATACTGGCGTTACAAAATCTGACCTGGATATGTGGAACCAGAATGTCCAGCCACTCGGTGGAGATGCCAAGCACGGTCGTATTGTTGTACTGAATAAAGTCGACACCCTGTGGGATGATCTTAAAAACGAAGAAGCCATTAAAGCCAGTATTACCACGCAATGTAATTCTGCTGCCAAAATGCTTGGGATTGGTATTGATAATGTCTTCCCTGTCTCGGCACAAAAAGGCTTATTAGCAAAAATTCGTCACGATACTGAACTGCTGACTAAAAGTAATATACTGTCATTAGAGTCAATTCTATCGAAAGACATTTTGCCACAAAAGCAACAGCTCGTTCGCAGCAGTATTATTTCTGAAATTGGTGGCATGGCTGAAGAATCACGTAACTTAATTTCTTCACGCTTAAATGATACGAATAAACAGTTAAAAGAATTGGCGGGTTTAAGTGGCAAAAATGAAGATGTTATTGGTCACCTGATGAAGAAAACGCGTGAAGAACAAACAATTTATCATAAGAGTGTAGAAAGTTTTCAGGCGAATAAAAAATCATTCTCCGAACAACATCAACAACTGATGAAAACACTTAGCTTAACCGAGCTTGACGCTTTAATGGCGAAAACACGTAAAGATATGACCGGCACCTGGACGACTAAAGGGTTAAAAGGTGGCATGGAAGAATTCTTTAAAATTGTCTCCGATACCATTACCGCGGCTTCGCAACAGGCCGATAAAGTTAATATGCTGCTGCAGACAATTTATCGTTCATTTAATAAAGAACACGGATTATCTGACGTTAAACCTAAGCTCTTTAGCATGGGTAAATACAAGCGTGACTTAGATCGTTTAAGTAATGAAGCCGAAGCCTATCGAAGCAGTGCAAAAATGGCAGCAACCGAGCAGGCATTTGTGGTTAAGAAGTTTTTTATTTCCATGGTGAGCCATGCACGGAATACTTTCTTCCAGGCACACCAGGAAGTTGAAGCCTGGGGCAAAGCCGGTATGGCTCCACTGGTCGCCCGAATTAAAGAGCACAGGAACCAGATGGAAAAACGCCTGGAAAGCTTGCGCAAAATTAATGAATCACGTGACACCTTGCAGACACGCATTAATGAACTGGAAAATGCGGCAGAAGCCCTCAATGTTCAGCTTGCTGATTTGAATATGTTACTTGAAACATTAAATCGCCCGCTGGAAGACTTCGTTAATAGTGGTAGCAATGCACAAGTCGCTTAAATAATACCCCCTCAAAAAACCTGCATTTAAAGGCCTGTCAAAAGACAGGCCTTTTCACATATAAAAACTACACCTTTAGAAATTATTATTTATTTTTCAATAGAGTAAAACCCAGTATTGTTGTCTATATTTATTAAACAACAATTACAAGGAGTGACAATTATGGTTTTATCTCGACTAATCGTTCGTTTTTTAGGTGTAGCAATACTTATAGCCCTGCCGTTTAGTGGTAGTAATGCTGAAAACTTAACGAAATTTGGAGATTACGTAATCCATCACACCGCGCTGCCAACAGATATCCTGTTGCCGGAAGTGGCACGTGCTTATAAAATCAAGCGCAGTAAAGACAGGGGCATGATCAACGTGGTAGTACAGCATAAAGGAAAGGGCGTGGGAGCTAAAGTTACCGGGACAGGAAGCAACCTGAGTGGACAATTAAAGCATTTACAGTTTAATGAAATAAAAGAGGATGAAGTTACTTATTATATTTCAACTTTCAGGGTCACCAATAAAGAAGTTATTAATTTTAAAGTTAATGTACAACCTGAGGGTAGCAGCGCAACGCACACTGTTAAGTTACGAAAAGAGTTCTTCACTCATTAAAAAGTTCTAAAGAACAGTGCCAGTAAGTTTTACTGGCACTGGCTTCTTTTGTATAAATAAAATTTTCATAACAACATTTCTTGTATAATACTCATTTTAGCCTGAACGACTTTAAGTTGAGACATAACGGTAATGAGTATTGAAAAAGAGTTATTTGAGCGCAGCGAATCAAAATGTGAATTATGTTCTGCAACGGACAATTTAGCTGTTTATGAAATCCCACCAGAAGCAGATGGCACTGTAAATCAGGCCATTCTCATTTGCGCAACATGTCACGAACAAATTAATGATCCTGGTAAAGTGGATGTCAATCACTGGCGTTGCCTGAATGACAGCATGTGGAGCCAGGTCCCTGCGGTACAGGTCATGGCGTGGCGTATGCTAACGCGTTTAAGCAGTGAAGGCTGGCCACAGGATTTA
>JAOUOK010000224.1 GCA_029880425.1 Gammaproteobacteria bacterium | reverse complement strand
CACAAGGTCTTGAGTTCAGCATCAAGTTTTTCATATCCTTCCACCGTTATATAAGGTGAAGATTTTGGCTGGGGTGGTCGGTAGCGTCCCATAAAATTGCTTAGTTATTCTCATTCATGCTTTTTTCTTGCTGGTTTAAGCTGTCCTGTAACTGCCTGGCCACATCTTTTGATGTTTTTAGTGTATCAGTCTGGTGCTTCCAAACATGATCGCCGGATTTATTTTCATTTTCGTCGCTTTCATCAGAGCAGGCGACTAAACCAGCAGCGAGGCTGGCAGCAAAAATAAGTAAAAGCAGTGATTTAAGTTTTTTCATAACGCGCTCCATTGCACTATAGTGATGGACTTACAATATCGCATAAGCCGTGAAAATTAAAAGATTTTATTACGATAATTGCTTGCGGCTAGTGTAGACTAGCGACTCTTTAATTTCAGGGTAAAATCGTCATTCTCATGGCTTTAATTAAATTAGAATCTGCCAGCCTGGCATATGGTCACGTTCCATTACTGGATAAAGTTGATTTGCAAATCGATGCAGGTGAGCGCGTCTGCCTTGTTGGCCGAAATGGTGCGGGTAAGTCTACCCTGATGCGTGTCATGGAAGGCATTGCTGAACTTGATGATGGTGCATTATGGAAAAAACCGAATTTAAAAATGGCCTGCCTTTCACAGGAAGTGCCACAACTTGATGAACTCAGCGTTTATGATGTCGTTGCGGATGGACTCGATGAGATAGGCAAAGTCATTGCTGAGTACCATCATGTTTTGCATGAAATGGAAACCGATCATTCTGAAGCCGTGACGACCAGGCTTTCACGTTTACAGGACAAGATTGAAGCCGGCGATGGCTGGAATTTAGAACAACGTATTAATACCGTGATCACCCGCCTGGAATTACCCGAAGATGCATTGATGGGATCCCTCTCCGGTGGTTATAAACGCCGGGTCATGCTGGCACGGGCCCTGGTGCTGGAGCCAGAACTCATTTTACTTGATGAACCGACTAACCATCTTGATGTTGAAGCTATCCAGTGGATGGAAGAATTCCTGCTTGGTTTCAACGGTGCCGTGTTATTTATTACCCATGATCGAACCTTCCTGCGTCATCTTGCGACCCGTATTGTTGAACTTGATCGCGGTAAGCTGACCTCGTGGCCCGGTAATTACGACACATATATAAAGAATAAAGAAGAACGTGCAATTATCGAAGAACAGCAAAATGCGTTGTTCGATAAAAAGCTGGCCCAGGAAGAAGTCTGGATACGCCAGGGGATTAAAGCCCGTCGAACCCGTAATGAAGGCCGCGTGCGTGCTTTACAGCAATTACGTCGTGAACGATCGGTGCGCCTGGAAAAACTGGGTAATGTTAAGTTACAGGTTGAGTCGGGAGAATCTTCCGGAAAAATTGTGATCGAAGCCAAGGATATCTCCAAGTCTTTTGCAGGTAAAACCATTATCAAACCTTTAACCACGACGATAATGCGTGGTGATCGAATCGGTATACTTGGGCCAAACGGTGTCGGTAAAAGTACCTTGTTAAAAATGTTACTCGGTGAATTAGAACCCGATACAGGTTCTGTAGAGCTGGGCACAAAATTAAACGTGGCTTACTTTGATCAGCAACGAGCCATTCTCGACCCGGAAAAAACGGTTGCCGATAATTTAAACTACGGCAGTGATACCATCACCATTAACGGTAAGTCACGCCATGTCATGAGTTACCTGCAGGACTTCCTGTTTCCACCTGCACGGGTTCGTTCCCCGGTGAAGTCTTTATCCGGTGGTGAACGTAACCGTTTATTACTGGCGCGCCTGTTTATCCAGCCGGCTAACCTGTTAGTACTCGATGAACCGACTAATGATCTTGATGTTGAAACTTTAGAGCTGCTTGAAGAGTTACTCTGTAACTACGATGGTACGCTGATACTGGTCAGTCATGATCGTACTTTCCTCGATAACGTGGTCACCAGTACACTGGCCTTTGAAGGCGAAGGTGTTGTGAATGAATACATCGGTGGTTATGAAGACTGGTTAAGACAGTCAAAAACACAGGCGCTAAAAAAAGAACCGGAAAAAACACAAGCAGCACAGCCAGGAAGCAGTGAAGTTAAAAATGAAAAAGCCGGGCAAGAAAAAAAGAAAGTTAAACTCAGTTATAAAGACCAACGTGAACTTGATGGTCTGCCTCAAAAGATAGAAGAACTCGAAGCAGAGCAGGAAGAAATTCAAACTCAGGTTTCTAACCCTGATTTTTATAAGCAGGAACAATCTGTTGTTGATGTAGCTTTAAAGCGCCTGGCTGAGATCGAGAAAGAACTTGAGTATTCCTATAACCGCTGGGAAGAACTTTCTGGTTAAAAACTTATTAACTACAACAGTGAATGTGAAAGCTTTGCTTGGGAAGCCAGCATGGCTACAGCAGGGTTCATAGAGTTAATAATATTATGTTTAAATCCCCTGTCGTCAAATATTATTCTGCTACACTGAATTAAAGCATGCACGTAATAAATAAGCAGATACGTTAGCTGTCGAGACAACGGCGATATTACTAAATACTATTTTATCTTTCTTGAAAGCGGAGATTAAGCCGCTAATGAATCAATGAAAAATACTCATAATTGGCATGACAAAAGCTCTGAGCAGACATTATCTGAACTGAAGACAGCGCATTTGGGTTTGAGTGAGGCTGACGCAAATCAAAGACTCATTACCTTTGGGCCCAATAAGCTGCCAGAGCCCATGCGTCGCAATATACTGCTGCGATTTTTTCATCACTTTCATAATATCCTTATATATGTTCTCCTGGGTGCGGCTACTATTACAGCACTACTTGGTCACGTGGTCGATACCTTTGTGATCATTGCAGTGGTAGTTATCAACGCGGTTATAGGTTTTTTACAGGAAGGTAAGGCAGAAAAAGCAATGGAGGCTATCCGACACATGCTTGCATTGCGCGCATCTGTCATTCGTGAAGGTAGGCGCCAAACGGTTAAAGCCGAACAACTGGTACCCGGTGACATTGTGTTACTGGATGCAGGCGATAAATTGCCAGCCGATTTACGTTTATTAAAAACTCATGGTTTGCAGATCCAGGAATCAATATTGACCGGCGAATCTATGGCTGTTGATAAAAATTCCAAGCAGGTCGCAACTGATGCAGCGCTTGGTGATCGTTTCTGTATTGGATATAGCGGTACCACAGTCACCAGGGGACAGGGTATGGGAGTGGTGGTTGCCACGGGTTTACAGACAGAAATCGGGCGTATCAGTGGTTTACTCTCGGAAGTGCAGACCCTAAATACACCATTAGTAGTGCAAATGGCTGTTTTCGCCCGATGGCTTACCTTGTTTATTATTGGCATTGCGGCATTGATTTTACTCCTTGGTTATTTTGTACTGCATCACGACTTCGCTAATTTGTTTATGGCCGTCGTTGGTATCGCGGTCGCTGCTATTCCTGAAGGATTGCCAGCAGTACTGACAATTACATTAGCAGTGGGTGTGCAAGTCATGGCCCGACGAAATGCTATCGTCAGACGACTACCCGCTATTGAAACACTTGGCTCAGTCTCAGTGATCTGTTCTGACAAGACGGGCACTCTCACACGAAATGAAATGATCGTCACCACTATTGTCACAAGCCTTGAACACTTTAATATTCATGGGACTGGGTACGAACCACTCGGTGATATTTCCATCAATGACCGCCCGGTCTCTGTAACAGAGCATGCTGTGTTACAGGAATTAGGACGCGTGGCCGCCCTTTGCAATGATTCGGAACTGATAAAAAAAGAAGGTACATGGACAGGACTTGGCGATCCGATGGAGAGCGCTTTGTTGGCTTTTTCAAATAAAGCTGGAATAGATGGCAGTGAGATACGTAATCAATGGACACGCACTGATGTTATCCCTTTTGATACCAAGCATAAATACATGGCGACACTTAACCATGACCATGAAAATCATGCATTCATTTTTATAAAGGGCGCACCAGAGACGATATTTACTATGTGCAGGGAACAACATACTGGTAGTAATGAAACTAAACCCCTGGATATTGCTTACTGGAACGAACAAGCTAATAAAATTGCGGCTCAAGGTCAGCGTGTTCTTGCCTTTGCTACTAAAGAAGTGAAACCTGAACATACTGTGCTTGAACAGGTTGAGATAAAAGATTCACTGGTATTGCTGGGTCTGGCTGGTTTCATCGACCCACCACGGCAGGAAGCAATGGAAGCGA
>JAOUOK010000223.1 GCA_029880425.1 Gammaproteobacteria bacterium | reverse complement strand
AAAAGTGTGATGGAAAAATAAACAAGTCGGAGCATTTGAGTATCTCTTAATAATCAAATAGATAGTTGTTCAAAGTGTACACGGGAATAGCGTTTATTTCAGCCATAAAAAAACCAGATTCGTATGGAATCTGGTTTTAGAAGATGGCTCCCCAACCTGGGCTCGAACCAGGGACACAAGGATTAACAGTCCTATGCTCTACCAACTGAGCTATTGGGGAATCGACGCGTATAGTACTGATCTGATCCGCATGGGTCAACATTGTTTGCACTAAAATATGTGATTTTAATGACAAGTTATTGTTGAACCATTGGTTTGAACCTTGCTCAGCCGAACGCGACCAGAATGAGTGATAATAAGTGCACTTCCAGTACCCATATCAGGATTACAGATTAGAAATGAGCCATTCGGGAAGGCCTGTCCATCAGGCTTGTATTTCACGTAATGCCGAATACCTGCACCACCACGAAATGTGGCCTGGCTGCCATTTGTCGAAGCCTGAGAAACCTGTAAAAGGTGTTCATCAGGATCACGTAGCTTGTTAGAATTTTTATCTGCAAACATGATCCAGCCATTGTGCCAGTTTTCTGAACGCTGACACTGTGTTCCATTATCACTTTGACAGGTGAGTATTGTAACTTGTTTGATGATGGCTTCTGAACGGGCATAAGCCAGGGTTCTGGCGAGCTTATTGGTTAAGACAATCGTTCTTTCTTTAGCAACCAGTGATGAAATATTTGGAAATACATTAAGCGCGAGTACGGATAAAACAGCCAGTGTTATCAGTAACTCGATTAAGGTATAACCATTAGATTGATTGCGGAATCTAGCCCAGCCAAATCCCTGGCCGTGACAAGGTTCTTTTACTTCCATGTTCCCCACATCCTTGCAGGTAAATTCAATAAGTGGTGATACGCTTAAAGAAAAATCTCCAGCCATTCCATGGCCAGAGATTGTAAGTAGAGACATCCTTGTCACCCCCCACGTCCTTGTAGGTAAACAATAGGGAAAATGACAAAAAGTTGGAAGTACTTATTTGTAGGAATCTCTGGTGACTTTTTGTAGGTGATCTCCTACATATTAAGTCTTTGTTTATTAATGAATTTTAAGTTAGCTAATGACGTTTTCGATGCGGTTTAATGCATCCTCAAGTACCTCTAAACTTGTTGCAAATGAAATACGAATATTTCCCGGTGAGCCAAAGGCCGTACCGGGTACCAGTGCCACGCCGGCTTTTTCAATCAGGTATTCTGATAGTTCCATATCATCATTTACACCATCAATTTTTTCAATAAACTCAAGGACATTGGGGAACGCATAAAAAGTCCCATCAGAGGGAAGACAGGTAATGCCATCAATGGCATTGAGTCTTTTATTGACATATTCATGGCGTTCTTTAAATGCTTCTAGCATGGTTGCAACACAGGATTGATCGCCTGTTAACGCTGCTTCTGCCGCAACCTGTGAAATTGAGGTTGGGTTTGATGTACTTTGCGACTGGATTTTTTTCATCGCTTTTATAAGATTTTCTGGTCCCGCAGCATAACCAATACGCCAGCCAGTCATCGAGTAGGCTTTTGAAACCCCGTTTAATACGATACAACGGTCATAGAGTTCAGGGCAGGCCATCACGATATTTGAGAAGGCTTCATCTGACCAGAGAATATGTTCATACATGTCATCGGTGGCGACTAAAACATCGGGATATTTAAGTAAAACCTGGCCAAGATCAGCCAGTTCCGCACGGCTATAGGCAATCCCGGATGGGTTGGATGGGCTGTTGATAACCACTAAGCGTGTTTTATCAGTGATGGCCGCTTCCAGTTGCTCGGGTGTGATTTTAAAGTTTTGTTCTATACCTGCTTCAACAATAACGGGTTTGCCATCCGCCAGTAAAACCATATCGGGGTAGGACACCCAGTACGGTGCTGGAATAATCACTTCATCGCCTTCATTTAACAGCGCTTGGGTCAGGTTGAAAAAGCTTTGTTTACCACCGCACGAAACAAGGATCTGCTTGGGCGTGTAATTGAGCTGGTTATCACGTGATAATTTATCAATGATGGCTTGTTTAAGACTGGGTGTTCCATCAACCGCGGTATATTTAGTAAAGCCATCCGCGATGGCTTTTGTTGCTGCCACTTTGATGTGTTCAGGGGTATCAAAATCAGGTTCACCGGCACCGAGTCCGATAATATCTTTGCCCTGGGCTCTTAATTCACCAGCTCGCGCTGTAATCGCAAGGGTAGGGGAGGGTTTAATGCGTTGCACGCGATCTGACAGCTTGAAATCCAACTTGGTAGTCTCCACACATCCGTTATAAAACATGTATCTATAAAGGTGTGTAATATACTTCAAACTCAAAGCAAGATCATATTTTTTAATCAAGAATGTGCGTTGAGTTAATGATTATTCTTTCTTCCTCCTATCTTACTCATGAAAACAAAATTTGTGGTAAATTGGTGAGTTCAGTGCCGAATGGTTGGTAAAACTAAGGTCTTAGAAATATCAAATGAGTAAACTTTTTCAAATTAAATCAGATTATCAACCTGCCGGTGATCAACCCGCGGCAATTACGGCACTGGTTGAAGGTCTTAAAGCCGGTGAATCTGGTATGACCTTGTTGGGAGTAACAGGATCGGGTAAAACATTTACCGTGGCTAATGTGATCCAGGAATTGCAACGGCCCACCTTGATCATGGCGCATAATAAAACCCTGGCGGCCCAGTTATATGGTGAAATGAAAGAGTTTTTTCCCAATAACGCGGTGGAATATTTTGTCTCTTACTATGATTATTATCAGCCTGAAGCCTATGTTCCTGCCTCGGATACGTTTATAGAAAAAGATGCCGCGATTAATGAACACATTGAACAAATGCGCCTGTCAGCAACCAAAGCATTATTAGAACGAAAAGATACCATTACCATTGCAACCGTATCTGCCATTTATGGCCTGGGTGATCCTTCTTCTTATCTTGAAATGGTTTTACACCTAAATCGGGGAGAAGAAATCGGCCAGCGGAAAATTCTTCAAAAACTCACTGCACTGCAATACACGCGAAATGATACCGAGTTAAAACGCGGTACTTTCAGGGTGCGTGGTGAGGTCATTGATATCTTCCCGGCAGATTCTGATAAGGATGCCGTTCGTGTTGAAATGTTTGATGATGAAGTGGAGAAAATCAGTTTTTTTGATCCGCTGACCGGTGAGGTGATTAAAACCGTACCACGGACGACGATTTACCCGAAAACACACTACGTCACGCCACGTGAAAATATTTTAAATGCAGTTGAGCAAATTAAAGCCGAACTAAAAGAACGCCTGGCTTATCTTTATGAAAATAATAAGCTGGTTGAAGCACAGCGCCTGGAACAACGTGTGCAGTTTGATATCGAGATGATGTTAGAGCTCGGTTATTGTAACGGCATTGAAAATTACTCGCGTTATTTATCAGGGCGTCAACCCGGTGAGCCACCGCCAACATTTATAGATTACTTACCCGAAGAAGCGCTTTTAGTGATTGATGAATCCCATGTTTCCGTTCCACAAGTTGGGGCCATGTATAAAGGTGACCGTTCACGTAAAGAGAATTTAGTGAACTACGGCTTTCGCTTACCTTCGGCACTCGATAACCGGCCGTTAAAATTTGATGAATTTGAAAAACTGATCCCACAAACGATTTTTGTTTCCGCGACACCGGCTGATTACGAGGCGGAGCACTCAGGTGAGATCGTTGAGCAAGTGGTTCGACCCACTGGCTTGCTCGATCCCATTATCGAGGTGCGACCTGCCACGACCCAGGTTGATGATTTACTCTCTGAAATTACTCAGCGTGCTGAGATTGGTGAGCGGGTATTGGTGACGACATTAACCAAGCGTATGGCTGAAGATTTAACTGACTACTTTGCTGATCACGGAGTGCGTGTGCGCTATATGCATTCAGACATTGATACGGTTGAGCGTATCGAAATTATACGTGATTTACGTTTAGGTAATTTTGATGTTTTAGTCGGGATAAACTTACTACGAGAAGGCCTGGATATTCCGGAAGTGACCCTAGTGGCTATTCTTGATGCGGATAAAGAAGGCTTCTTACGTTCTGAACGCTCATTAATACAAACGATTGGACGGGCAGCACGAAATTCAAAAGGGATGGCCATTTTGTATGCAGATAAAATCACCCGGTCGATGAAAAAAGCCATTGATGAAACTGAACGCAGACGCGAAAAACAGATTATATTTAAT
>JAOUOK010000006.1 GCA_029880425.1 Gammaproteobacteria bacterium | reverse complement strand
CAACCGGTAAGTTAAATGTTTTTCCATCATTAAAAGTCACTTCAAGTACACGTGAAGCCTGGTGGAGTTTAATATCTGTAGGTTTTGGCATAGAGAGTTCCTAATAAAAAAAATTAAACCACGGGGACACAGAGTTTAATAGAGCTTTTTAATTAGCCATGTGTGCCTCTGTGGTTGAATCTATAAAATGTAACGGCTGAGGTCTTCATCCTGCGCTAATTCAGAAATATTTTCATCCACATATTCTGCAGTGATTTTCACTTCTGAACCACTTTTATCTGACGCGGTAAATGAAATATCTTCGAGCAGGCGTTCAAGTATTGTGTGTAAACGACGTGCACCAATATTTTCAGTTCGCTCATTTACCTGGTAAGCCGTTTCTGCAATACGGCGGATTCCGTCATCGGCAAACTCCAACGTCACTTCTTCGGTGGCCAGTAAGGCACGGTATTGTTCAGTCAGTGATGCATCAGGTTCAACCAGGATGCGCATGAAATCATCCGAGGTCAATGCATCAAGTTCTACACGAATGGGAAAGCGGCCTTGTAGCTCAGGGATTAAATCCGAAGGCTTAGTCAGGTGAAAAGCGCCGGAAGCGATAAATAAAATATGATCGGTTTTGACCATGCCGTATTTGGTTGAAACCGTTGAACCTTCTACTAAAGGTAATAAGTCACGTTGTACCCCTTCACGAGATACATCGGCACCACTGGTTTCACCGCGCTTGGCGATTTTGTCCATCTCATCGAGGAAAACAATGCCGTGTTGTTCAACATTGTTTAAAGCATCTTCCTTGATTTCTTCTTCATTGATGAGGTTTGCGGCTTCTTCATCAATCAGCAATTTAAAAGCGTGCTTGATTTCCATTTTACGCGTGCGCTTGGTTTGATTCGAACCGAGGTTCTGAAACATGCCCTGTAACTGGCTGGTCATTTCTTCCATGCCGGGTGGTGCCATAATTTCAACGCCCATTTGCGGTACGTTGATTTCTATTTCGATTTCTTTATCGTCAAGCTCACCTTCACGTAATTTTTTGCGGAATTTCTGCCGGGTAGGATTCTCATTTTTATTTTCAGACGAGGCATCATCAGTACTAAAATCACGCGCCGGTGGTAGCAGGATATCCAGGATACGTTCTTCCGCGGCATCTTGTGCGCGTGTTTTCACTTTTTCCATTGCTGTTTCACGCGTGAGTTTGAGTGAAATTTCCATCAAGTCACGAATAATGGATTCAACATCACGACCAACATAACCCACCTCGGTGAATTTAGTCGCCTCAATTTTAAGAAAGGGTGCTTTGGCCAGTTTTGCCAGGCGACGAGCAATTTCTGTTTTACCGACACCGGTTGGGCCGATCATTAATATATTTTTTGGCGTGATTTCATTGCGTAAATCTCCAGCCACCTGGCTACGGCGCCAGCGATTTCTCAGGGCGATAGCAACAGCACGTTTTGCAGCGGCCTGGCCGACGATATGTTTATCAAGTTCGTGAACAATTTCGCGGGGAGTCATTTGAGACATGTTTAAAATTCCAATTCTTCGAATACTAAATTGTGATTAGTATAGATGCAGATATCGCCGGCAATATTCAAGGCCTCGGTTGTAATTTCTTTAGCATCTAGCTCGGTATTTTTGATGAGTGCGCGAGCTGCGGCAAGCGCGTAATTGCCACCCGAGCCAATAGCCATAATTCCGTGTTCAGGCTCTATCACGTCTCCATTTCCAGAAATAATGAGGGAAGCCTCTGCATCAGCAACGGCAAGTAGAGCCTCTAAACGACGCAAGGTACGGTCTGTGCGCCAATCCTTAGCCATTTCCACGGCAGCACGAACCAGTTGACCGGAGTGCTTTTCCAGCTTGGCTTCAAAATACTCAAACAGGGTAAAGGCATCAGCCGTACCACCTGCAAAACCGGCAATAACTTTATCATTATATAAACGGCGTACTTTTCGTACGTTACTTTTCATGACGGTATCGCCCAGGCTCGCTTGACCATCTGCGCCAATAACTACTTTATTGCCGCGACGAACTGAAAGGACGGTAGTACCTCGATATTGTTCCACGATGGGGCTCCTTCAAAGGAATTTTGATAATTACTAGCCATAGCTAATTAAATTAAGGGCGCCGATTGTACACCCGCAGTGGAGTGGGAACAAATCGAAACAGAGTAATGATTGGTTAATCAAATACTTAGCATTAATTTAGAGTGGGTAAATTGAAAGGACAGGATAGAAAATGCTAATTCAGTATGATTGAAGGGTACTTGGCAGGTTTTTGTAAGTATAAATGGGGGGGATGATTTAACAAAATCAAGGCAGCTTTTAGGCTGCCTTTTAAAAGCATACAGTTTTTATTTTTATGGAACTGTGACAGAGAGCCCAAGAATTTTCCAGCCCTGCATACCTGCACGGTAATAATGAAGTTTACTGGCAGGATAACCATGCTTTAGCAGTCCTTCAATGGCACGTGGGGATTGCCCGCACCACATTCCATTACACCAGAGAGTAAGTTCTTTCGCAGCACTAAAGTCCCAGTAGGGATTAGGTTTTTTTTCTATACCTGTAATGTCTTTTAGATCAGTCCAGTAGCCATCGAGTTTTTCTGTTCTACGTTCAACACCAAGAATTTTCATCGCGGCAATTAAACGCTTATCATCTCGATTTAAAGAAAAAGTGGTAAAGGGAAGATTGATAGATAAAGGAATTGTTCCTTTTTTATGAAACGATGGTGTACGTGCATCGATTAACAGTCCTTTATTAGTTTTAACTTGTGTTTCAATAAAATCAAGCACTTCCAGTTCACCAAAAGTTTCGACTCCGGGTGCAACAATCATGGGTTGAATACAAAAGGGTGGGCACTTACGTGAAGTTTTTGCAAAGCTTCCCGTTAGATGATGATTTTGATCCTGGATTCTCTCGATACGAACAGTTTGTCCTTTATGTTGTACAGCAACATATGGGATTTTTTCCGTAATATTTACATCAAGCGCAAAAGTAACACTGCTAAACGAGAGTAATGTCAGGGTTAATAATGAGCCTAATGTGCGAGTAATAAAATGTATTTTCATAAAGGCTTCCTTGTGTGAAATAACAGGTGTTTTTTTATAAAAATTAACGTGATTCGAACTTTTTAATAATTGTTTGTTTTGCCTGGGCTATATTTTTTGATGATTTAAACTGTTCATAGATAAGAATACGATCACTGGTTGATAACTTGGTGTAAAGAACAAAACTTGTTTGGTGCTTGGTACGAAGTAAGTTTTCAAAGTTAAAGCGGGATTGCACGGCTTTATTGATATCTGCTGCAGTCGTTTTTTGATTTTCGGTAGTATTACTTGTTGCTTGCTCTTTTTCAGCATTTTTAAGCTCAGCATCAAGGCCTTTGAGATAATCATCTGTAATATAAAGATCAGCATGCGTGAGTGATGCAATAGATAAATATAGAAACGCGAAAACCAAGCATTGAGCTTTTTTGCGTGCGAATAAGATTTTATTAAAACAAATCGTCATTATCGTCATTTTTTAAACCCAGTCTAATGATAAAAAATTAACAATTACTATTTGTTACGGCAGCTTACGTCAAAAACTTAAGGTAAAAAAATTTAGGAGGATACCTATAGTGTACATATTTTAGGTGTATTTGTGAAATGAGCTTATAGGTGTTGACCCATAACCCTCATAAGAAAATTATAAAATGCTTAATTGAAAATCAAGAAGGAAAGAGCACAGATTCAATTTCATTTATTTCTTGTTGTGCTTGTTTAATGGCTTCCGGAAGATCGGCTTTTGATAAACCGGTTAATTCCCAGGAACGGGGATCAATTTTTGGAACTTCATCATCTTCACTCATGGAATCAAAGTCAGCCATAACGGCAACAGCGTTAGCGATATTGATTAAGGCAACTTCTGCAGGAAAATTTTTGGCTTTAAGCGGTTCATGATGAAATTCAACACACTCTTGTAAAACAGGTGATAGTTTCCAGCTTTTTATTAATGCTGCACCGACCTGCATATGATCAAAGCCAAAAACATGTCGCTCTGCTTCAAATGTATCTAAGTCTTCAGTGCCTTCCATCAATAGCAGGATAGCTTCGTGTGATTTTTCAGGTAGCTGGTTAAACATCAGAAGTTGCCCAATGTCATGCAAAAGGCCTGCAATAAAGATTGATTCTGAATTTGCCTTTTTACTTTTCTTGGACAGGATTTGGGCTAATAAACCACAGTATAAACTATGATGCCAGAAGTCTTGCATGGTGATGAGATCGTTAGGGATACCTTCAAAAGCCTGGCTGGTTGAGGTTGATAAAACCAGGTCGCGAATTTTATTGGTACCAAGTATCGCAATAGCACGGGAAATGGTATCGACTTCAGTGGATAAGCCGTAGTAAGCACTGTTAGCAATCTTTAACATGCGTACAACAAGTGCGGGATCTTGTGATATGACTTTACCCATATCTTCAGCAGTAGAGTCAGGATCATTAGCCAACTCATTTACCCGAAAAGAAATTTCAGGAAGTGAAATTAAGTTGCTGGCGCTATTAACTAAATCCTGTATTTCAGCTGTCGACATCGTTACTTAACCCCATGTTTTTAGTGCAGTTATTTAAGTCCAGGTTTTTTGTTGAGATTTTTTCTTAGAAATGAAGCCACGTCACGTGTTTTGATTAACATCAAAAAATATAGCTTCTCCTGAGAATAAACTCAAACCGATATTATGTATTTATTTTTATCGGCCATGATTTAATTTACATAAAGTTTATTTTTCATTATTTGAATTTTAAATCTTTAGCCTTACTATGTATGGATACTTAGTATTAATTAAGAGGTTGAGTTGTATGAAGAAATGGAAATGTCTTATTTGTGATTTTATCTATGATGAAGCTGCAGGTTTACCGGCTGAAGGTATCGCACCGGGTACCCGCTGGGATGATATTCCGGATGACTGGATCTGTCCGGATTGTGGTGTAGGTAAATCTGATTTTGAAATGGAAGAAATAGCTTGAGTCTTTTGGCCAGCAAAGATCCCATCATTATCATTGGCAGTGGTTTAGCAGGTTATAACGTTGCGCGTGAATTTCGTAAGTTAAATTCTGACACGGCACTGGTGATTATTGCCGATGATGCGGCCGATTTTTATTCAAAACCCATGTTATCTAATGCATTGGCAAAAAGTAAAACAGCGCAGGATCTTCCCATCGCCGATGTAAAGAAGATGGCTGATGATCTTAATGCAAAAATATTAAATCATACTCGTGTTGAAAAAATTGAACCTGAAAATCATGTTATTTATACCAATAAAAATGAGTCGTTAAAATATAGCCAGCTAGTTCTGGCGCTGGGTGCCGCGGCAACAATTTTGAGCGTTGCTGGAAATGCTAGTGACAAAATTTATTCGGTTAATGATCTTAAAAGTTATGCTGCTTTCAGGGATGCTATAAGAGATAAGAAAAAAATTGCGATCATTGGTGCAGGACTCATTGGTTGTGAGTTTGCTAATGATTTAATTCTTTCTGATTATGAAGTATCGGTTATTGGTTCAGCACATCAACCACTTAATCGCCTGTTACCCGAACAAGCCGCAAACTATCTGAAAGAAGCATTAGCCAATACGGGTATCAACTGGCATCTGGGTGACAAACCGAAGCAAGTCAATTTTAATAATTCAGTTTTTAATATCAATTTAGAAAGTGGTACATGTCTTGAGGTTGATGTTGTGCTTTCTGCCATTGGCTTACGACCGAACATTAAAATAGCACAAGAAGCGGGAATTGAAGTTAATAAGGCCATCGTGGTGAATCAATCTCTGCAAACAAATTGTAAGGATATATTTGCACTTGGTGACTGCGCGGAAGTAGCCGGCTTGTTTTTACCTTTTGTCATGCCGTTAATGAATGCTGCGCGTGCCCTGGCAAAAAGCCTGGATGGGGAACTAACAGAAGTGACATACCCGGCAATGCCTGTACTGGTTAAGACACCGTCATGCTCAGTCGTGGCTGTTGTGCCAGCAACTAAAGTAAAAGGTGAGTGGCAGGTTAAACAGGATGAAGACGGTATTGATGCACGGTTTGTCGATCAGGATAACAGGCTACAGGGTTTTGCCTTAGTTGGGAAAGCTGTTGAAGCTAAAGCCGCTTTAATGCAGGAATTACCCGTAGTATTAGCTTAAAAACTGTTCAGGATTACTCTTCAATATCATCAGCCGGGGTATTGATATACGCTTTAAGTTTTGCGAGATGTTGATTAATTATATCTACGGACTCGTCAGGTGAGGCCTGTTGATCTTTTATTTGTGTTAATACCTGTTGAACTTCAAAACAAATATCAGCCTGGGTATTAAACCCAAATGTAGCGGCTGTTCCCTTGAGTGTGTGGATGTAACGATAAAAAGCATCAAAGAAGTCCGTGTTATTAAAGTCGGTCTGATACTCTTTCCAGCTTCTTTCAATTTCGTGATATTTTTCGGGCAGTTGTTTACAGTATTTCTCATGTAATGCCGTCATACGTTTCTGGAATATGCGTTTTTTCTCGTCACTCATTTTTAATAATTTGCTAAATGTTTAAAGTCTTTTGCTAGCGACACAGATTATCATAGATATAAATACAATGGTGTATTTCATTTAAAGCCGCAAACAAGCCGGACTATTTGCTAGAATAGCCGGATGGATGTTTCTTATATAATTGACCCCTTAAATGATGCTCAGCGACAGGCGGTATGCGCCCCGACTTCAAATATTCTGGTGTTGGCCGGCGCCGGCAGTGGAAAAACACGCGTATTGGTGCATCGTATTGCCTGGTTGATGCAGGCAGAAAATATTTCACCTTACGGAATTCTTGCCGTCACATTTACCAATAAAGCCGCGGCAGAAATGCGTGGACGAATTGAAAACTTACTGGGTATCCCTTCAAGTGGGCTCTGGGTTGGGACTTTTCACGGTATTGCGCATCGTTTACTTCGTGCCCACTGGAAAGAAGCCAGCTTACCCCAGAGTTTCCAGATTATGGACAGTGAAGATCAGCACCGGGCATTAAAGCGGGTTATCCGGGAAATGGGGCTGGATGAAAAACGCTGGGTGCCGCGTGAAGCGCAATGGTGGATTAATGCACGCAAGGACGAAGGTTTACGCCCTGAAAATATCGAGCATCGTAATGACACCTATTTACGCCACATGGTTGAAATCTACCGAGAATACGAAGCGATGTGTCAGCGTAACGGTTCCCTGGATTTTGCCGAGTTGTTACTCCGTGCCTATGAGCTCTGGGTAAAAAGACCAGATGTGCTGCAGCATTATCAACAACGCTTTCAAAATATCCTGGTAGATGAGTTCCAGGATACCAATACTATTCAGTATGCCTGGATTAAAATCCTGGCGGGTAACAGCGCCAATGTTTTTGTGGTGGGTGATGACGATCAATCCATCTATGGCTGGCGCGGCGCACAGATTGAAAACATATATAAGTTTGCCAAAGATTATAAAAATGCATCGAACTTCCGCCTTGAACAAAACTACCGCTCTACAGGAAATATACTGGGTGCTGCCAATGCCCTGATTGCGAATAATTCGGATCGCATGGGTAAAGAGTTATGGACTGATGGCAGTGATGGTGAATTGATTGAAATTTATAGTGCCTTTAATGAAATAGAAGAAGCACGCTACATCGTGGATAAAATTTCAAGCTGGAGTGAGCAAGGTGGCCTGCGCAGTGAGAATGCCATTTTGTACCGTTCTAATGCGCAATCACGTGTACTTGAAGAAGCCTTGATGCAAAGTGGAACACCCTACCGTATTTATGGTGGCTTACGTTTCTTCGAACGCCAGGAAATTAAAGATGCGCTGGCTTATATGCGCTTGATTGCAATTAAAGCTGACGATGCGTCTTATGAACGGATTGTTAATGTACCAACTCGTGGCATAGGCAATAAAACCGTTGACCATGTACGTAGCCGGGCACGTGAAAATAATATTTCCATGTGGCAGGCAACACTGGAATTAATCGAGCAGGGTGAAATCACTTCGCGTGCCTTAAGTGCTTTGCAGCAGTTTGTCGATTTAATCAGTGGTATGGAAAGTGATATCAAGAACATGGAATTGCATGAACAAATCGAACATGTGATTCATCAAAGTACACTGATTACACATTATGAAAAGGAAAAAGGTGAGCGTGGTCGTAACCGGATAGAAAACCTTGATGAACTAGTGACGGCGGGTCGAACCTTTGAACAGGATGATTGGGAAGAATCAGAACTCGATAAAATGTCAGCTTTTCTTTCTCACGCCTCGTTAGAAGCCGGGGAAGGCCAGGCCAATGAAGGTGAAGACTCGGTGCAACTGATGACCTTGCATTCGGCCAAGGGCCTTGAGTTTAAACAGGTTTTCCTCGCGGGACTTGAAGAAGGCTTATTCCCGCACAGTCGATCATCAGAAGAAAGTGGCCAGCTCGAGGAAGAGCGTCGACTTTGTTATGTTGGTATGACCCGCGCCATGGAAAAACTGACCCTGACTCATGCAGAGAAAAGGCGTCTTTATGGTGAAGAAAGCTATGCGCGCCCATCACGGTTTTTAACTGAAATTCCGGATGAGTTTACCCAGTATGTAAGATTACAGGGGAGTGCAACACCTGTATCAAGCTACCAGCGAGGTTACGGCATACATAAAGAAAAAGCGGTACAAGAAGCGGCACCGGTTCAGTTAGGGCAACGTGTTTATCATGAAAAATTTGGTGAGGGTGTGGTACTTAACTATGAGGGAGAAGGAAGGCATGCCCGTATTCAGATTAACTTTGATGATCTGGGTAGTAAGTGGTTAGTCATGGAATATGCGAATTTAATCGTGTGATAAATTATCAGCGACTAAACAGATAATAAATTAAAGAACTAATTATCAGGAACCACATGTGCTCTTATCTCAATAATATCTCCATTATTATTCAGAATAGCACTCACGCCCATTAACCTGATTCCTTTATGTTCAGGGATAGCCAGGGGATATTTAAGTTCCGAGTAAACTTTTACAGAGGGTTTTGAGCCGTCAAATTTATATATGTATTCGACTTGAATTGGAACAAGTAAGGCTTTTTCAATTTTTTTTCCTAATACAATTAATTCACCTTGTTTAACGGCATGAAAAAAAATTTCTAGTATTTTGAATGGATCCTGATGTTCTTTGCGTATTATTTGTTCTGGTTTCTCTATGTAGTATGCAAAGGCAACTAAGTTGTGTGAAAACAGGCCGATAAATAACAATAGTAAAAAAAATTTGGTCTTCATGTTTTAATATTATCATTTTATAAAACATCAGAACAGGTTAACCAAAATTTATATATTTACCCGGTTTATTAACCGTTTACGCCATAGACGGATAAACTTTTCTTTTGGTATACGAAAAAGTTTATGGTCTTTACCTGATTCCAGATCGACTTTCCAAAAACCACTTTTTCTGAAGGTTTTATAATGTCTTCATATGTGCCGAATTTTTCATTGGGCTGTTCAGAACAACCGGCAAGCAAAACATAATTATTTTTTGGGTTATTCATTATTCCTGCAACAGCAAGTGAAATATTAATAGATTGCATAAGCTATATAACCCCATAATTATTTTGAGTTTTATTTTTAAAATTGAGGAGGGGTAGTAAGTAAAATATAAAACACTATGCGTATAAATATTTAATTGTAAACAATAGGTTTACTACCATTTAGAATATAAATTTGTTTGGTATCAATCTTTGGTAAAGGTTTCCCAAGGTGATGACCCTGGGCAAAGTCAACGCCATAGTCCTTAAGAATATTTAATGTTTTTTCATTTTGTACAAATTCTGCAATGGTTTTTTTATCAAGCGCATGTGCAATTTGATTCATAGATTGTACCATGGCACGATCAACTTTTGATGTATCAAGAGATTGGACAAATGAACCATCAATTTTAAGTTTATCGACCGGTAAATTCTTTAAGTAAGAAAATGAACAGAAGCCTGTGCCAAAATCATCAAGTGCAAACTGGCAACCCATATCTTTTAGTTTTGTAATAAATATTTTTGCTGCGTTAATATTTGCAATTGCTGCTGTTTCTGTAATCTCAAATGTCAGGCTGGTCGGTTCCAGGCCGGAATTGTCCAGAATGCCCTGGATCATAGGCAGCAACTCTTTATCATCAAAGGCACGACCAGATAGATTAATCGCAAAACGGATACTACTGTTTTCTTCGTGTAGTTTAGCCAGGGCGTGCATGGCATGGCTGACAGTCCAGCGGTCTACGTTGTTGATCAGGCCAAAACGTTCAGCGGCCGGTATAAAACCACCGGGTAAGATTCGTTGGCCATCATCAAGATTCATTCTTAATAAGACTTCATAATCTTCTACTTTGCCATCTTGAACAGAAACTATTGGCTGATAAACCAGTGAGAAGTGATCATTTTCATACGCTGTCTTCACACGACTGGCCCAGCCCATGTCTTCAGTCATGCCGTCAAGGTGTTTATCTGCAGCATCATATATATGGAATGTATTGCGCCCCTGTTTTTTTGCCATGTTACAGGCGATATCAGCCTGTGATAATGCACACTCAGCAGATTCAGTATATTTATTTATATAAGTAATACCCATGCTGCAGGTAATATTGAAGTGCTGGCTTTTTGAATAAAACTGGTAAGATTCAAAAAAGCCTAACAGGTTACGGGCAATGATATCGACAGCATGATTATCCGTGTCATATAAAAGAATGGTAAATTCATCGCCACCAAAGCGAGCAAGTAAATCGCCTTCGCGTAGCTTATCTTTTAGTAACTGGCTGACTTCAACCAGTAATTCATCACCGGCAGCATGACCAATGGTGTCGTTAACATATTTAAACTGGTCGAGATCAAGATAAATTAATGCGCAGGTATCATTGCGTCGGGAAATACGACTGATTAAACATTCAAGCTCTTCCTGAAAAAAACTCCTGTTTTGTAGACCTGTTAAGCGGTCATGTTGTGCCTGGTATGTGAGTTCAGTTTCGTAGGCTTTTTGTTCTGTTATATCGCGTGCAGTGCCAGTGATGTATTGTACTTTTCCATCTGAACCAATGTGTGGGCATGCATTAAAACTGATTTGTCGCGCACGTCCATCTTTGTCCAGGTGCGTAGTTTCATAGCCGAGCAGTTCATTACCCTGTATTACTGATGCAAAAGCCTGGTCATCATGAATACGTGATTGATCAGTTTGTAAAATCGATAATGATTTATTTAAGAGTTCTTCGGATTCATAGCCATAAATATGATGCGCAGCTGAATTAAGGTAAGTCCAGTGTCCTTCTGTATCCATACTCCATACCAGGTCATGCGCAGTAACAACAAGGGTACGATAACGTTCTTCAGCTTCAAGCAACATGTTTTCAGTTGCCTTGCTTTCAGTGATATCAGCAGCGAGTAAAATATAATAAAGCACGTTATTCATACGCATAAAACTTATATGCATGGAAATAATTAAGTTGCGACCATTACGATGTGAGGCTTCTAATTCCTGGTGAATAACATTTTTATTATTGTCTTCTTTTGGCAGGGTAAGCTTGGGTAAAAGCCATGATAAGTCACGGTGACAAATTTCATTGGCCTTATAGCCAAAAAGTTGCTCTGCTGCGGGATTAAATACTTCAACTTGTTTTTCTTCATTAATAACAATAATACTTTCAGCGGCATGCTCAACAATGGCTTGTACATATTGATCCTGTTCACCGACGCGGTTAAAAAGGCGGCCTAAAGTTTGAACTAAAAAACCAATTTCATCGTTTGAATGGGGTTGTAATTGTTTTGCCAGATCTGCATGACTGGTTGCACCACTGCTTGAAGTTACCATCTCAACAGGTTTAAGTGATTGCGTTAAACTGCGATAAGCAATAATGGTAGAAAGAATAGTGGCAAGTCCCATTAACGCCCAGGCAAGCACAACTTCTGCAGAAATAAAGTCTGTTTGCCACCAGTAATATTTTAATAAAATTGAAGTGGTTAATAGTGGAACGTAACCGCCGATTAGCAGCATCTTGGTACGCATACTGACCTGGACATTAGACAAGCCGGTATAGCGGGTAAGCTTACCCAGGGTCGACAGGCAATCAAGATAGCCTGGTAAGCCTACCAGTATAGAAATAGTCAGTTGTAACAGGATAAATTGTAAAAGAGCGGTAACTGTTACCGTGATACCTGCAGATTGCAAGAACCAGTGATGAACAGTGGGAATAGTTAGCACATAAAGTAAAAAAAACATCCAGTAGCGATTACCAAAGCTTTGCAAAAGTAAGCTGAGCTCCTCTGGTAAATAGTGATTATCAGGGTGTTGCAGTTTCCATTTGATTACGGGACGTAGAAAATGCTTAAAGTGAATGGCACACCATAGTAGCAAGCTGCTATAGATTGCAATTAATGCAAGTCCGGAATTACCGGTGAACAGGCTGTTTAATTCAACGGTATTGAAAAAACTGGCAGTGGCATAACCAATGACGGGTGTTAAGGCAAAACTTACCAGGGTGACAATAATTAATCGTCTTTGTATGAGTAAAAATGCCTGTTTCATTTCATTTTTAGTTATTATTATTTACGAATAAGAAAATGTAATTTTTTAAATTAGAGTAATATCATGTCAGAATCAGAGCTTCGTTTCTATATAAAAGAGTCTAAGTCTTACTATTTAAGATTTCTCTTATGTTGTAATTTACAGATAAGATTTAGCAAAAACTGAATTCAGGTCAAAATAAAAACCGTAATAAAAAGGAAAAACCATGAAAAGACGTGATTTTGTAAAAAAAATCGGTGTGGGTGGTCTTGTTGCCGGTGCGGTATTCACAGCGGGTTGCTCAAAACAGGATGAAGCAGTCTCAAAAAATACAGCTGTAAAAAAAGAAAATGTCCATAAATGGAAAATGGTAACGACATGGCCAAAAAATTTCCCGGTTTTAGGTACAAGTGCGAATAATCTTGCAGAAGTTATAACAAAAATGAGTGGTGGCCGAATCCAGGTTAAAGTCTATGGTTCAAAAGAACTGGTTCCTGCCTTTGAAGTCTTTGACGCAGTTTCACGCGGTACTGCAGAAATGGGACACGGCTCAGCCTATTACTGGAAAGGTAAGAATGAAGCGATCCAGTTTTTTTCAACAGTTCCTTTTGGTTTAACAGCGCAGGAAATGAACGGCTGGCTCTATCACGGTGGTGGTTTAAAAATATGGGAAGAAGTCTATGCACAATATAACCTGGTGCCTGCGCCAGCTGGTAATACTGGTGTACAAATGGGAGGCTGGTTTAACAAGGAAATTAATTCATTAGATGATCTTAAAGGCTTAAAGATGCGTATCCCCGGGCTTGGTGGAGAAGTCTTCAAACGCGCAGGTGGAACACCGGTAAATTTACCCGGGGGTGAGTTGTATACGGCACTGCAAACGGGCGCCTTAGATGCGACTGAGTGGGTTGGACCGTATAATGATCTTGCATTTGGTTTTCACAAGGTCGCGAAATATTACTATTACCCAGGTTGGCATGAGCCAGGTACGACGCTTGAAGCCATCATTAATAAAGATGCATTTGAATTATTATCTGATGATTTAAAAGAAATTGTACGTACCGCGTGTAAGATGGTGAACCAGGATATGCTTTCAGAATACACGGCACGTA
Source organism: Gammaproteobacteria bacterium (assembly GCA_029880425.1). Taxonomy (GTDB): domain Bacteria; phylum Pseudomonadota; class Gammaproteobacteria; order UBA6429; family Thiohalophilaceae; genus JAGLTQ01. The sequence continues at coordinate 485 of JAOUOK010000006.1, read as the reverse complement.
ATAATGCGGCACTGGTTACACTGGTAAATGAACATAAAGTTCAGCTACGTGTTTTTCCTGATGATGTGTTAAGAAAGTTACGTAACATATCGGATGAAGTGGTCGCCGAGTTGGCAGTTAAAGACGCTACCGCTAAACGTATCTACAGTTCGTTTAAAATTTATCGTGAACAGGTAAATGCATGGCATGAAATTTCGGAAAAAGCTTTTATGCGAGCTCGTGCATTAAAGTAAGTTAGTTATTCTGTAATAAAAAAACGGAATCTAAAGGATTCCGTTTTTTATGTATACAATATTTTAGTAACGAACAGCAGGTGTTTCTATTTTTAAACCGTTACCTCGTTTATGCAGGTAAAGCTCAAGACTTATTAATTCTTCAGAACCCAGGTGAAAAGGTTCTGCACGGAAGGAGATAAAACATTCTTTTATGCGGGCATGCAGGCTGGTCATTTTGCCGCTTCCCAGGCGGTATAAAGGAAAACCGTT
>JAOUOK010000222.1 GCA_029880425.1 Gammaproteobacteria bacterium | reverse complement strand
CAGTGGGTCCTGGTGAAAATAGGTATTCATTAACCGTGCTGAGAAAGCAGCAGAAGCAAAATGATATTCATAAGTGCTTAAAACAAGGTGGTTAGGGAAAAAACTTTTCTCAAACTTAACAACATAATCTTCACCCACCGCCCAGTCCTGTTCAGGTTTAAACTCAAGCTGGCTGTCACTGCGCCATGTCCATTGCCCTTTCATTGCCGGTGACAGCGTTATGCCTTTACTAACAACTTTGCCTATTTGTTCGAGTGGTGCGGCCGAGGCACTGAAATTGACATAAACAGAATCAAAAACAGGATCGTCTTTTAACTCGGTTAATGCAGGTGCGGTTCCGCTGACTTGTACCTGTACCGGTTTGGGTAATGAGTCGTACCAAAGTACACCGGCGTAAACCAGGACCACGGCGGCAAGCGCTGACCAGAAAATCTTTTTATTATTTTTGCGCCATTCACGCGCTTTGTTCACTAAGGATGCAATGGCTTGTAGCCAGGGGGGGAATTTCCAGGAAAAAGAACCAAAAAAGAAAAAGAAAATCGCTTTCAGAAACTGCATCATCACATCCCTTGTTAATCAGTGTTATCCATTTTTAACACACTTGCCTGGCAAAGACAGCAAAAAAAAAGTGGCTAAAGGAAAAACCTTTAACCACTTATCATTTTGTCAGCTATTTAATTGAATCGTAATATACTGATTAAAGCGTGCGCTATTTATGCTCTTTAATACGGTATTCGGCAGAACGAGCATGTGCCGTTAAACTTTCGCCACGTCCGAGTATTGAAGCTGTTTTACCCAGCTCCGAAGCACCGTCAGCTGAACACATGATCAGGCTTGAACGTTTCTGGAAATCATACACGCCGAGTGGTGAACTAAAACGTGCAGTACGCGAAGTCGGTAAAACATGGTTTGGACCGGCACAGTAATCACCGAGTGCTTCCGCGGTATAACGTCCCATGAAAATTGCCCCAGCGTGTTTGATTTTCTTCGCCATGGCCTCGGGATCTTCAACCGATAACTCTAAATGTTCAGGTGCGATGAAGTTTGAAACCTCGATCGCTTCGGCTTCATCCTTAACTAAAATTAAAGCACCGCGATCACCAAGTGACTTGGAAATAATCTCCTGGCGTTCCATGGTGGGCAGTAATTTTTTAATGCTCGCCTCGACTTCATCAAGGAATTTTTCATCCCATGATACAAGAATAGATTGTGCATCTTCATCATGCTCGGCCTGCGAAAAGAGATCCATCGCGATCCAGTCCGGGTCGGTTTGTCCATCACACACCACCAGGATTTCAGAAGGGCCGGCAATCATGTCGATACCGACACGACCAAACACCAGTGACTTGGCCGTGGCCACGTAAATATTTCCGGGACCCACGATTTTATCAACCGCTGGAACGGTCTCGGTACCATACGCGAGTGCGGCCACCGCTTGTGCACCACCCACTGCAAAGACGGTATCTACACCCGAAATTTTTGCCGCGGCAAGTACCATGTCGTTAACCACGCCATCAGGGGTGGGTACCACCATGACGATTTCTTCAACACCGGCGACTTTTGCCGGGATCGCGTTCATTAAAACAGAAGAAGGATAGGTGGCTTTACCACCGGGGACATACAAGCCAACACGATCCAGCGCGGTAATTTGCTGGCCGAGTAAGGTGCCATCGTCTTCGGTGTACGACCATGATTCCATGATTTGATGCTTGTGGTAACTGCGTACCCGCTCAGCAGCCAGCTCTAATGCTTGACGTTGATCGGCAGGAATTTTGTTATAGGCTTGATCAATTTGTTCCTGGCTGAAAGTGAGATCTTTCATTGAACTGATATTCATACGATCAAACTTGTTAGTGTATTCAACCAGTGCTTCGTCACCACGTTGACGAATATTTTTTATGACATCTTTAACCGTTGAATTCACCTGCTCATCGGAAACACCTTCCCATGCCAGCAAGGTATCCATTTGTGACTGGTAATCCGCTTGTGATGTTTTTAATCGTTTAATATTCATAACCGTACTTCGTAAAATATCTAATTACGTTTGTTAACTGCTTCTGCAATGTGATCAATCAGTGCTTTTACTTTTGCATGTTTCATTTTCATAGATGCTTTGTTCACAACAAGGCGTGAACTGATATCCGCTATATGTTCTAAAGGCTCAAGACCATTCGCTTTTAAAGTATTACCCGTATCAACAACATCAATAATACGATCGGCTAAACCCACAAGCGGGGCTAACTCCATCGAACCATAAAGTTTAATCACTTCAACCTGTTTACCCTGTTCAGCATAGTAACGACGCGCGCAATTTACAAACTTGGTCGCGATACGTAGACGCCCTTCGGGTTCGGGTACACCAACCGGGCCTGCTGTCATTAACTTACATTTAGCAATTTCTAAATCTAACGGTTCATATAAACCTTCACCGCCATGCTCAAGTAAAACATCTTTACCGGCAACACCAATATCTGCCGCACCGTACTGAACGTAGGTTGGTACATCGGTGGCACGGATAATGACAAGCTTCACGTCATCATGGTTAGTATCAAGAATGAGTTTACGACTAGTTTCCGGATCATCTTTTGGTTCAATACCTGCATGTGCAAGCAAAGGCATGGTCTCTTTATAAATACGACCTTTAGATAATGCTATGGTTAATACTTCACTCATGATGCTAACTCTTTATTTATCTCATTCTTGTAATTATTCAGGTACGCGGCGAATCTTCGCACCGAGCATTAATAACTTTTCTTCTATACATTCGTAACCACGATCGATATGGTAAATACGCTCTACCACGGTATCACCATCGGCAACCAGTCCGGCAATAACCAGGCTGGCCGAGGCACGTAAATCAGTCGCCATCACCGGTGCACTTTTTAATTTTTCAACACCTTTTATAAGTGCTGTATTTCCATTTACTTCAATATCAGCACCGAGGCGTTTTAATTCCTGCACGTGCATAAAACGATTTTCAAAAATGGTTTCTGTAATACTTGATGAGCCTTCAGCAACAGCATTTAAAATAGAAAACTGCGCCTGCATATCCGTTGGGAAAGCAGGATAAGGTGCGGTACGTACATCAATTGCTTTTGCACGTTTGCCTTTCATGTCTAATGAAATCCAGTCTTTACCCATTTCAATTTCTGCGCCGGCTTCTTCAAGCTTTGCTATTACCGCATCCAGCAATGTTGGATCAGTATCTTTTAACTTAACACTACCACCCGTTACTGCAGCGGCAACCAGGTAAGTCCCGGTTTCAATACGGTCAGGCAAGATGTCATAGGTGGTGCCATGCATACGCTCAACACCTTCGATGGTAATGGTATCCGTACCTGCACCACTGACTTTCGCACCCATTGCGTTTAAGCAATCCGCTAAATCAACCACTTCAGGTTCACGTGCGGCATTTTCAAGTATGGTCGTACCATCCGCTAAACAGGCCGCCATCATTAAGTTCTCGGTACCGGTTACGGTCACAACATCTAAAACTATTTTTGCACCCTTAAGACGTTTGCATTTTGCCTTGATGTAGCCGTCTTCAACTTTGATATCTGCACCCATCAGTTCCAGGCCATGGATGTGCAAATTCACCGGGCGTGCACCAATCGCACAACCGCCGGGTAATGACACTTCGGCTTCGCCAAAACGTGCGAGCAATGGGCCAAGAACCAGGATCGAGGCACGCATGGTTTTAACCAGCTCATAAGGCGCGACGTAACTTTCAATCGTTGTTGGATTAACTTCAACATCCATCTTTTCATCCATGGTCAGGCTCACACCCATACGACCGAGTAGCTCCATGGTGGTGGTGATGTCATGTAGATGAGGAATATTACGTATTAAAACAGGATCATCTGATAACAAGGTAGATACAATGATCGGCAAGGCGGCATTTTTTGCACCTGAAATCCGAATCTCACCCTTTAAAGATGTACCACCTGTAATGATTAATTTATCCATATTTATATTATTCTTTATATTTAATAATTATTTTTCGAGATTATCTAACTTGTAGCCTTTGGGCTTTCTCGTACTCTTCCGGTGTAAAAGCTTTAATCGTTAAAGCATGCACTTCACCACTGGTAATTTTATCACCCAGTGTTTTATAAACGGCCTGCTGTTTTTTTACCTGTGACATACCGTCAAAAATCTCACCAATGACGGTCGCATCAAAGTGGCTACCATCACCCGTTACTTTGACCTCACAACCTGGCAGACCGGCTGCAATCATTTCTTGTACATCTTCTGGATTCATCGAAATCACCCGT
>JAOUOK010000221.1 GCA_029880425.1 Gammaproteobacteria bacterium | reverse complement strand
ATAGACCAGGTATATAAAGGGCTACATGCTTATGCAAGGTCACCGGAAAACTTTGAGCCGGAAGTCAGGCAGGCGATCAATGACCTTTCTAAAGACTTCTCAAGTCTTACAGAATACATTACATGGGGTGATACCAGGTTTATTAGCGACATGCCGGGTAAAAATAACGAAACAGATTCACTGGGTGGCGGAGGGTTATCAACGACAGTCCTTTCTGAAGTTATTCATAGCGCAAAAAAGTCTATCGTCATCCAGTCTCCCTACCTGGTTTTATCTGCAGAAGCAAAAGAACTTTTTCGGGATGCAAGAAAAAGAAGTGTTAGTATAACGATCAGTACAAACTCATCGTCCTCGACAGATAATCTCCAGGCATTCAGTGGCTATCGCTCACAACGTGATGAAATACTCGCAATGGGTATAGATGTTTATGAATACATGCCTTACCCGGCGATACAGAAAAAAATGCTTGAACGTTATGCGGCAATTAAGGAGAGGAACCCTGTCTTTGCATTGCATGCTAAATCCATGGTGGTAGACGGTGAGGTTGTATATGTTGGTACCTATAACCTGGATCCACGTTCACAGAACCTAAATACAGAAGTGGGTATTATAGTGAAGAACAAACATCTCGGCGAGCTCGTCGAGAGTATGATCCGGAAAGATACATTGGAAGGAAATAGCTGGTCAGCAAAAAACAATCCGGATCAACATGCCTCTTTATTAAAAAGGATAAAAGTATTTTTCTGGCAGTTATTTCCTCTTGAGCCGATTTTATAATAGCCTTACTTATGTTTTATAACCGCTAACGGCTGTGACTTCACCCGGTCATTTTAAATTGCAACCTGAGCGAAGTTTTACTCATTATTATCCGCTTCAATATTACTTTCCGTTACTTTCTTTTGTTCACTTTCAATATCCATTTTACGTAATTTGTAAAAGATGAACATAACTAAAAATATTGGGACAGAACGTACTAAACTCTTACCCAGTGTTTCACCTGCTTCAAGCGACAGGTACATTCCGGTAGCAAATGCGGCTAACAGAAGAATCATAAAAATAATATAAAGAGTTTTATTCATTAAATTTCCCCGGTTGTTTTCACTATTGTATCTGAACTTAACTTATTCATCATTCAGTGAGGCGCATTCTTTACAATATTTTCCATAAATATACGTGGGTTGATTGCATTTACTGCATTTTTTAAATTGTTTAAAACCACAAAACGGGCATGCCGCGGTATTTGCAGGCAGAAGCTTATTACATTCCTGGCACAATCCTTTTGCAATGCGCTTTTCAATTATTTTTTCTCTTGAAAATAATTTTTTCTGGAATAAATATATTAATGCAAGAGCGATAAGTATACTCACCGCCATTAATAAGTAATGCCATACAGCCACAAGATTCAGTGATTCAAGCAGCTCTATAATGTGCTTAAGTATTTTTTTAGGAATTACATCATATATCAACTCAATAATTTTGAAGAACACCGGTATAAATGCAATCACCAGAAGATGAGATGAAACCAGCGTTTGGAAAGGACGTTTACCGGATATACTTTTCGAGTTCCACAGATAAAAAATTAAAAATAGTGGTAACAGGAATATCATTTCCATTCCAAGCCGCTTAACCGGGTACCAGAAGTTTAAGCGGCGCAAATCATTTCTTAGTGTAGTTTTTTGCTTCTCCGATATATTATCGACGAAAGTAAATAATTGTTGAATTCTCTTATCTTGTTGAAGTGACGACTCGAGCAATCTTTGTTTATTAATTAATTTGTTAAGTGATTCAGACTTATTAGCTACTTCATTTTTTATTGCCTCTAAATTATTTGGTAACGTTGTTTTACCTGCTATCTCACCTAAAAGTGAAGTATCATATGCGCCCTTGACACGCTCCAACTCTGATCCAAGGTCATTTATTTCACTTCTTATATTAATAAATTCTTTTAAGTTTGAACTAAGGCCGCGATCATCTTTAATTGAGACAAATAATTTTGAAATAGGCGCACAAAGTGCATGACGCGGCCTGTTTTTTTCTCTTTCATCTTCATAATAGTAATAACTATGAGCACGTGTAACTGTACTTGCTACCCGTAAAAGTCGATTAGAATCATTCCACTCATTATCAATTGCAATATCACGGCAGGACTGCGGAATAAACTCATAAGGTTGTGACAGCTGATCAGTGTGCTCGTCGACACCATTAAATATCGATATAAGAATAAAAAGATCTAAAAAAATAATAACAACTAACGATGCCTTTCCGATTGAGTGTTTATCAAGATTAAAAAGGTTGTTTTTTAGCTTCTCTATTTTAGTTTTAATTTTTTTAAACATGATGACAAACTCCATCTATACCAATCATAATAAAAATATAAGATATATTATAAATATTTATGTTTTACACTTAACTCTAAAATCCACATGAATATGTTCATCATGCCTGACCCATGACTTCTTTTTCGGTATCCTGATGTTATTTTTAATATAATTACCATACCGTGTTTTATACAAATAGGGTTGAAGTTGTGGATCAAATATCACCCGCCAGAGATCAATACCATTTTTTCCTGCTGTTTTGTGTAATGTGACAATATGTGCCGCTAATGCATCGAAGTCCAGTTTGTAGTTTTTGTATTTACCTTTTTTATCAAACTCAATATTGTAACCGTATCGATTAATTGGATTAGTTGGTAAATGAACAGACTTTCCCTTTCTATCTAACACCGGAACCATGAAATCAATAGAGAGACCATTTTGATGTGTTTTATGTGGTTTAAATCGCCCGCCTTGCTTAAACCCGGTTTCCGCGTATTTAAACACTTTTTCAGGATGTTCTTTTAATAATGATGCGTATGCATCAACCACAACTTTTTTTACTTTACTATGAACATAGGTGCGGCCTGCCTTAACCGGGATTAACCCATAGGAAACAAAGTTTTTTCCTTTTGTTGGCAACTGCACCCCATTTACCAGCCGACCATTTTTAGTTGTACCATAGCATGTGCTTTCAACTGCAAAAGCATTTATTGAAGAATAAATAAAAACCAGGCTGGTTATGGCTAATTTAACTTTCATTACGTGAATAAATACAATTTAAATCCAGTACTACCCGGCTGATCCCGTTTTCCCAGTTATTTAAAATCGTTTTAATTTCATCTTCATATTCTGCAGCCAGGGCTATTTCATGTTCCGCAACAAATTTATTAACAGTTTCATTATCATGGTGTTCGTGCGGCCGGCCCTCACTGCATGCTTTGCAGATTAGACGGTATTGAGTTGTCCAGTCTTCACAGGGAATATCTTTTTCTGCAAACATTTTTTCAAGCAAAACAATATCTTCATCTGATGAAACCTTAATATCAGCGCGGTATGTATTCAGTAATGAGGCTTCAAATAATTCAAGCACATTAAATACTGCCCGTTCACTGTCACCCAGCATACGGTAACCCATCGGCGCACCATCATTTAAAACAATATCACCGGCACCATAGCCTGACTCGGGTAAAGGAACACTAATAATCTTTGCTCTTGCTGGATCTAAACGCTCTGCCCAGACAACTTCAGCTTCATCATCAGGGTTTAGCCTGACAGGATTTGTTCCAAAATAATCATCAATTGGGCCTTCGCCTTCCTCGATTTCAATACCCGCATCATGCCAAATTCTTCTTGCCATATCCCAGTCACGTAATGCCGTCGCGGCTATGCCAAGGTTCCAGCGAGCGCCTTCAGAGGCCGGATCGATTTCATATGCAATTTCGTTATATTTAAAAGAATTCAACCAGTCATTTCTATATTTATATATCAGGCCAATATTGTAATAACAGGATGAATCGTAAGGTTCTATTTTTAATACTTCTTTATATTTCTCTATTGCCTCGTCATCCAGCCCCTGTTCTGAAAACTCATCAGCTTCTTCAAAAAGCTTGTCGATCTTCTTTTGCTTAAAATTAAATAATTTAAACATTTAAAATTACTCTTTTTTGAATAATTTAAACAAATGCAAAAGGGCAAATAAAACCATACCCACAACAAGGCCCACAAGTAAATCAGCTGCGAGTGTCGGTAGTCCGGCTAAAAAGTGATGTAGTGCATCTATATTATGTACAAACATTCCCCCACCAACTAACAACATGGCAATCGTACCAATAATACCTAACAGGTGAATGACTTTGGGTAATGAATTAATTAACAGGTTTCCGGTAAAAATTGACGCCTTTGAACTAAGGCCGTCTGACTCAGCAGAACGCTCGATTAAATGCAAACCCACATCATC
>JAOUOK010000220.1 GCA_029880425.1 Gammaproteobacteria bacterium | reverse complement strand
CGATATGCAGGCAAATCCAATTGCCATATTTAGTGACACATTAACCCTTCTTTATGCTAATACCTCGTTAAATAATCTTCTTGATTCTCACGACTCCGTTGCCACCGTAGAGCTGTTTAATTCACTTTTTCGTGGTGTTAAGAAAATTATTAAAACTTGCATTACAGAAAACACGGCTAAAACTTTAAATAAGGTAGTTAAAGATTCTAAATCAGAGCAACTCATTCCCTATAAACTAAAGATTATACCTGTTTCCCATAACAAGATTTGTCGTGGGGTGTTTGTTATTGTTGAAACAGATATTTCCCGCCTGGTTAATTATTTTAACGAAGAAAAAATGGCGTTAAGTAAAAGGGTTTCTGATCTCACTTTAAAAAATAAAAACACTATTAAATTTGTAAACACGTTATTTGATAATAGCCCGGTCGGGATGATGGTGCTGGATAATAACAAACGAATTGTACAAATTAATGAAAGTGGTACAAGTATTCTTGGTCTGGACAATAAAAACACAATAGGTTTGCCGGTAAGTCGCTTTTACACAGATACAACACTTAATGAAAAAAGTGATATAAACACACCAAGGGAAATCCATGTAGTAACATGGAAGGATGAGGAGAAAATATTATTGCATTGCTCAGTTGAAAGTATTGATGAAGAAGGGCAGCCATTCACCATTGATACATTTATTGATATATCCAGTATTGAAAATGCTCGACTTGCAGCAGAGCAATCGAACAAATCTAAAACTGAATTTTTGGCAAATATGTCTCATGAATTACGCACCCCGTTACATACTATAATGGGGTTTTCAGAGTGTGGGCTTGAGCTTGGCAAAGAACTCAATACTGACAAAGCGGAAGAGTATTTCAATAAAATCCATCATGGAGGTGAAGTGCTGTTAGCGCTGGTTAATAATTTACTGGATATAGCAAAACTGGAAACAGGGAAAATTAGTTTTGATTTTAAAAATGTACAGTTTGATAAATTAGTTGAAGATGTGATTAAAGAGTTTGATGTTATTGCGGAATCAAAAAATGTAAAAATAACATGTGATATAAAAAACAAAATTAACCCTATGGCTATGGACGAAATGCGAATGCAGCAGGTTGTGCGAAACCTTTTAACTAACGCGGTGAAATTTACTGCTGTTGACACAGAAATTGTTGTGACTATTGAACAGCGAATTGATTATATACAGTTACGTATTTATGATCATGGCCCCGGCATTCCTGTTGATGAACTGGAGAATATATTTGATAAATTTATCCAATCAACACTGACTAATTCCGGTGCAGGTGGAACCGGGCTGGGACTTTCAATTTGCCGTGAAATTTTATACCAACATAATGGAATTATCTGGGCAGAGAACAATCCTCAGGGTGGAGCGGTTTTTGTCGTTAACAAGTATCAGGGATATCAAGTTGTATCGTGATAGTGAATAAACAGGTGGATAAGATATGAAAATTACCATTTTGATATGTTCCAATGATGCGGAAACTGTTTGGAATGCATTTCGCTACGCTAATACATGCCGTGCTTATAATGATGAGACTACTGTATTTTTGATGGGTAAAGGTATAGAGGCTGCATCAATACAATCGTTAAAGTTTGATATCGAAGAACAACTTCAGCTTTTTGAAGAGCAAGAGGGCCGCATAATTGGATGTGGTGTTTGTTGTGAATCAAGAAAAGATGTTATGCCCGATCTTGCAAATGAGCTGCAGTGTACCCTGGGTTCTATGCAGGATTTTTATGTTTTAGTTAAAGAGAGTGATAAAGTTGTAACATTTTAAAATATTCATTATCACTTTCCTTTTTTCATGAGGGGGGATTTTAACTACAAGCGACTAGCTATCCCAGCTAAACAAGAAGGCTAATTTCTTAGCCCTTTTTCAAAAAGTCTTATAAGAATGACTCAGTTAACACCAACTGGCTTCCATCGCCGGTTGTTTAATAATCTCCAGCAGGTTTGCTTCAATAATGCGATAACCGACATTACCATAAAGCTTTTGTCGCCCTTCATTCAGGATATAGGTCGGACTGCCATCAACATTGAATTCATCTCTGAGTTCAATATCACGGGTAAACTCTGCCAGGGCAGAGCCATCATCAAGTACTTCCTGAATTTTATCAGTGGGAAGTCCCATTGATGTTGCTATTTCAAACAGTACGCTCATCTGGCTAATATCGCGTAGATCTCTGAAGAAGGCCAGGCGCACCTCCCAGATAAAATCTTCCAGCAAGGTTTTCTGTCCACAGTCTTCACGGCATACATTACTGATAGTGCCATTTTCAACCAGGCATTGCACAGCCTTGATAAATAAGTGACTGGTGGATGATGTTTTAGGCGTGTTTTTTTTCCATATATCTTTGTGAAGTTCAATATGAGGAAATTCCTCAATGACTTTATGCATATGTTGAGAAAATGCATCAAAGCCACCTTTGTCTTTCCAGCCTTTACCGATACGGTTTTGGGTATGACCAAAAACAGGCATAAAGTTATAAGTTACTTCAATTTGTGAGGAATAATTTTTAATTAATTCATCAAGCCGGATTTGCGCCAGGTAGGCCCAGACACAAAGTACGTCAGTAAAATAATGGATTCGGATGCGGTCTGATTTACTCATTGCTAATTTTCCTGGTATTCATTATGTTTATTAAAAATTTCGATGTCACTGCTATTTTATAGATGGGATTATATCTGAGACAATAATTAATCTTGCATTGTTCAAAAAAATTTACTTTTGTAATGATATAGCTATGTTTATTCGTTTTATATCTACATTGTTCAGGTCGGGTGCTAAATATTTGAATTGATTTTCTTTACTGACTTATTTATTCAAATTTAAGCAAATAACAATAAAAAGTAATCAGTTTTATACTGATTTTAAATAAAGTTCTTCAACTTTCTTACGTGCCCATGGGGTTCTGCGTAAAAACTTCAGGCTTGAATTAATGCTTGGCTCATTAATAAAGCATTTTATATTAATGCGTTGACCAAGCTCTTCCCAGCCATATTTTTCTTCCAGCTCAGTCACGATCATTTTAAGTGTTATGCCGTGTAACGGATCTTGCTTTCTTGAGTGATTGTTTTCATTAGTTGACATGACGAGCGTCTATTAGCTCTCTGCTTTTTTAACGCGAATTTTGCTACCGGCAATCTCTTTTCCATTAAGACTTTTTACTGCTGCCTTGGCATCACCTTGCCGTGGCATTTCTACAAAACCAAAGCCTTTTGATGTGCCGGTGTCCTTATCCATGACGAGGTTGCAGGATTGAACGGTACCAAACGGGCTAAATAACGCGAGAAGTTCATCTTCGGTGGTAGTTCGGCTCAGGTTGCGAATGAGTAATTTCATAGTATTTCCAGGCAAGTATTCAGGGAGTAATTATAGCATTTGTATAGTGAAACAGGGGGAGTAATATTTTCTTGTACTATAGATAATAATACCGGTTTTATGAAGAATAACTGTATTTTAATTTACCTGCGTATAAAAATAGTCGTAACAATAATATTACGACTATTTATTTAAATTAATTTTCCTGGCTGCGCAGGTATTCTTCATATGTCCCACTGTAATTATTAATACCTGTAGGGGTAAGTTCAATGATACGCGTTGCCAGCGAAGATACAAACTCTCGGTCATGACTGACAAAGACCAGTGTGCCAGGATAATTTTCTAATGCCAGGTTAAGTGACTCAATTGATTCCATATCTAGATGGTTGGTTGGTTCATCCATAATAAGAACATTCGGATGTTGCATCATTATTTTACCAAACAGCATGCGACCTTGCTCACCACCTGATAATTTTGTTACAGACTTATTAATTTCATCTTGTGAGAATAGCATGCGGCCTAGAATTGAACGCACTGATTGTTCATCATCATCTTCCTGTTTCCATTGACTCATCCAGTCAAATAAACTCATGTCATTTTCAAAATCAGCTGAATGGTCCTGTGCGTAATAACCAATATGGGCATTTTCAGACCATTTCACCTTGCCAATGGTGGGCGTAAGGTCACCCACTAAAGTTTTAAGTAAAGTGGTTTTACCAATACCATTAGGCCCAATTACAGCAATCCGTTCACCTACCTCAGCAAGTAAATTGAGTCCACTGAATAAGGTTTCATCCCCATAACCATTACTCATATCTTCGATTTCAAATGCATTACGATAAAGTTTTTTATCCTGCTCAAAACGGATAAAGGGATTTTGTCTGCTTGAAGGTTTTACTTCGGTAAGCTGAATTTTTTCGAGTTGCTTGGCACGTGA
>JAOUOK010000218.1 GCA_029880425.1 Gammaproteobacteria bacterium | reverse complement strand
AACTCAAGCATGTCTCACCATTCTCAAGTACAGCTTTGTTGATTACCGATCCCAGTCACTCATTACCGGTACAGGTTAACCGCAATGGCCTGCGTGCCATTGCTAAAGGTACCGGCAGTCAGACCCGGCTGGAAATTCCCCACCTGCCAATTAATGCAGATATCAAGGTAGGTGATTTACTCGTAACGTCCGGCCTGGGCTGTGTTTTTCCTGCTGGTTACCCGGCTGCACGGGTGGTCGAAATTAATATTAATCCAAGCCTGCCTTTTGCCGAAGTGCTGGCCGAACCGATTGCTGAACTCGATCGCTCCAGTGATGTGTTATTAGTCTGGCCAGGTGGAAAAGCTAAACCTAACCCGGCAAACCCCTGTCAGCTGGAAAGTGTCATCCCTGTAGAAAAAGGCAAGCGCGAGACTGAAGTGACAAAAGAGAAGAAAACCTCATGAAACAAAATAAAGCACAGGGTGGAAATATCATCTTATTCAGCTTTATTGCTGGATTTATTCTCAGTATGTTGCCCCTGCCCCAGGTATTACAGGGTATACGCCCGGAATTTGTCGTCATTGTTTTGATTTACTGGTGCATCGCCTTACCTAACCGTATTGGTGTCGGGGTTGGCTGGATAGCCGGGTTATTTTTCGATGTTTCCACCGATTCATTACTAGGACAACATGCCCTGACCTTTGCACTCATCGCGTTCCTGGCCATTAAACTTCATCAACAAATTCGTGTTTTCCCAATCTGGCAACAAGCCCTGACTATTTTTATCTTAATGATGTTCCAGGGAACCATTACCTTGTGGATAACCGGTATGCTTGATAACGCACCTACACTATGGACCATCACGTTACCCGCGATCAGTACCGCTATTTTCTGGCCAGTAGGTTATTTAATCATGCGCCAGTTAAGACGTTTTTATCAAATCAATTAACCATACCCGGAATTCAAAACCTGTAGTTAAATAAATCTAAGCGATATAAAACAAAGTGATGTTAATAAAAACTAACCATGGCCTTTAATAGCAAGCAAACACTCAAGGATCACTTCCATGAGACCCAGATTTTTAATCAACGGGTACTTATTGCCGCGGTATTCATGGTATTGCTGTTTCTTTTATTGCTCAGCCGCCTGGTTTATTTACAAATTACCAACCAGCAACACTACTCAACACTATCGGAAAATAACCGGGTGAGCATCCGACCGATTGCACCAACACGCGGGCTTATTTTTGATCGCAATGGTATTTTACTGGCACAGAACCTTCCCAGCTTTACCCTCGAAATAATTCCCGAGCATGTCAAAGATTTAGACGCCACCTTAGAAAAACTAAAACAACTCGTTGCTATCAATGAAGACGATTTAAAAGAATTTAAAAATAACCTGCGTAAAAAAAGACGCTTTGAGGGTATCCCGTTACGCTCACGTTTAAGCGATGAAGAAGTTGCACGTGTATCTGTACAGGAAAACGAGCTTCCCGGTGTCATTATAAAGGCACAACTCTCACGTCATTATCCCCAGGGAAAACTGGCTTCACATGCCGTGGGCTATGTTAGCCGGATTAATGAAAATGAACTGAGAAAACTCAACGCCTCTAATTACAGTGCCACCACGCACATTGGCAAGGTGGGTATTGAGCGGACTTATGAAGACTTACTTCATGGCAAAGTCGGTTTTCAACATATTGAAACCAATGCACAGGGGCGGGTTTTGCGGGTGCTTGAACGAACCTTACCTGTCTCCGGTAAAAACCTGTACCTTAATATGGATGTTAAAGCCCAGGCCATCGCGGAAAAAAGCCTGGCTGAAAATAACGGTGCTTTAGTCGCGATTGACCCGCGTAATGGCGCGGTACTCGCGATTGCCAGTATGCCTATTTATGATCCTAATCTTTTTGTTCACGGTATCAGCAGTAAAGCCTATAAAGCACTCAGTACTTCACCGGAACGTCCACTCTTTAACCGCGCATTAAGAGGGCAGTACCCGCCTGGCTCTACGATTAAACCCATGATGGGATTAGCCGGTCTTGAACTTAACCAGTTAAAACAGCATGACGATATTAACTGCCCCGGTTGGTACATGTTAAAAAATGATGAGCGTCGCTACCGTGACTGGAAGAAGGAAGGACATAAACATACCGATCTTGATAAAGCGATCACCGAATCCTGTGATGTTTTCTTTTATGACCTGGCATTAACACTGGGTATTGATAACATATCTTCCTACCTTGCCCAGTTTGGCCTTGGAGAAAAAACCGGGATTGATTTACGTGGCGAATTAGACGGGCTCAACCCATCAAGAAAATGGAAACGACGTACACGCAACTTACCCTGGTTCCCGGGTGAAACCCTGATCACCGGGATTGGACAGGGCTTTATGCTGACCACGCCGTTACAGCTGGCTAATGCCACAGCAGCAATTGCGACAATGGGGAAACGTTTTAAGCCAAGAATGCTATACGGTATCCAGGACCAGCAATACCAGCCCATTAAGAAAACAAAAACTGAATCCTTGCCACCCATTCCCATCAGCGAAGCAAAAAACTGGCATTACGTGATTAAATCCATGCGTAACGTTGTTCATGGTCTTCACGGTACTGCACGTGGCATTAAATATAACCTGAAATATGATATTGCAGGTAAAACCGGAACCGCGCAGGTATTTGGCATTGCACAGGATGCCGAGTATAAGAAAGAAGAAATAGCAAAGAAACTTCAGGATCATGCTTTATTTATTGGTTATGCCCCCATCGATAAGCCGCGAATTGCAGTGGCCTTAATCGTTGAAAATGGCGGCAGTGGTGGCGCTGTCGCTGCACCGATCGTGCGTAAAGTGATGGATCAGTATTTACTCAACCTTCCTCCTGAAGATAAAAATACAGAGAACAAGATTAACGGAGCAGCCATACAATGAACTGGCAAAACAGCTCAACCTCAGGATTCCAGGAAGAAAACCGCATCAGTACAGGGCGACGCCTGCTCTACCGGTTCCATATCGATTTACCTTTGTGGATAGGCATCATGTTGCTCTCGGCAATGGGGATGGTGGTGTTATACAGTGCCGGCGATCAAAGTGTTGAGCTGTTGAATCGTCAGTTTGTTCGTTTGTTTATTGCCTTTATCGTCATGCTAGCCGTTGCTCAGATCAGTCCTTCTACTCTAAAACACTGGGCACCCTGGATGTTTGGTATCGGTTTACTAATGCTGATTGCCGTACTTGCCTTCGGTGAAGTGGGTAAAGGCGCACAACGTTGGTTGAACCTGGGGTTCTTCCGCTTCCAGCCTTCAGAACTCATGAAAATAGCGGTCCCGATCATGACCGCGTGGTACCTTGCTGAAGCACCGTTACCACCACGCACAATGCGTATTATTATTGCGACCATTATTGTCTTAGTACCGACCTTGCTGATTGCCAAACAACCCGACCTTGGCACCTCGTTACTGATCGCCTCATCGGGTATTTTTGTATTGTTATTAGCCGGTTTAGGCTGGCGTTTAATTATCAGTGTATTTGTACTCATGATAGCCAGTGCCCCGGTTTTCTGGAATTACCTGCTTCATGATTATCAGCGCCAGCGTATTATGACTTTATTTAACCCTGAATCTGATCCACTCGGCTCGGGTTATCACATCATTCAATCCACCATCGCGATTGGTTCAGGCGGAATATATGGCAAAGGCTGGTTAAATGGTACGCAATCTCACCTGGATTTTTTACCGGAACGTTCAACCGATTTTGTCTTCGCCGTATTCAGTGAAGAGTTTGGTTTTCTTGGAATCTTATTACTATTAGCCGTTTATATTGCTGTAATTAGCCGTGGTCTCGTAATTGCCGTGAATGCACAGGATACGTTCTCGCGTTTACTTGCCGGCAGCCTCACTTTGACCTTTTTTGTCTATGTTTTTGTCAATATTGGCATGGTCTCTGGCATACTACCTGTAGTGGGACTCCCCCTCCCATTAATAAGTTATGGTGGAACCTCAATGGTAACGATTATGGCAGCTTTCGGTATATTGATGTCGATACAAACGCACCGTAAACTTGTAAGCACTTAATTATTTATAAAAGAGTTGTAATGAAACTAATTCACAGATTATCCCTTAGCCTCTTCTTAACTTTTAGCTTCACAGTTGCACATGCCAATATATCTGGCTATGGCGACAATGAAGAAGTGAATAAATTTATCAATGAAATGGTAAAGAAGCATAAGTTTAAAAAACGCTATCTTGAAACATTATTTAGCAATGCCAAAGTTTATGACTCGATACTTGAAGCAATTGCCCGCC
>JAOUOK010000219.1 GCA_029880425.1 Gammaproteobacteria bacterium | reverse complement strand
CGACAGCGACTATGCAGGCACGTGGCTGGGAAAATATGACCGGTATGAAGGGCTTTTATCCGATAAAAGGTTTTACCATGGTAGGGATCGACTGGACGGTTATAGCTAATGAAGAAACTGGTGTGGTGCTTCCCAATGGCCTGGTGGATTATGAAGCTGCCCATGCTGCATTAGCGGGTTAAAGGGGAGGCCGGAACAATGATTAAACGATTATTAGCCATCGATGGCATTATGGCCATTTGTCATTTTAGAGATGATGGTGCACTGGTTGAAGGTTATGGTATGAATGATGACTTGTTGCAGGGTTTTGCCAGGTTTGCTCATGACTACAAACGGCTGGTGCAAGGCAATGCTGATCAGCTCGCCATGTTTACCCAAATGAATGGCTGGACACCACCGGGCGGCTGGATGGTAGAAGGTGAAGGGGTAGCCGTAGCCAGCATGGGTAACCTTGTCTGTTTAATGAATACTAAAGAAGCATCAAAAAATGAAGTAATGAAGGAACTTGAAGAAGCGTCTCATTGGTAATGAGAACAAGATAACACCATGCTAGCCAAAAGCTTGTGCCGGGTTTGTCATCGACTAATGTGATTCAAGTTTGCGATAAAGCGTTCGTTCGCTCACCCCCAGGATTTTGGCCAGCTGGGTTTTATTTTCTACCCGGCTGGATGCCCAGTCGATATAGCGCTTTTCCAGTGCCTTTAAGGTCACCAGCTCGGAAAAACAGGTTTTGTTTTTATCATCATTTAACACATTTTTAACTTCATCCGGTAAGTGCTGAACTTCAATGACATCATCATCGACCATTAAAGTTGCACGCTGTACTATATTACTGAGCTCACGAATATTGCCGGGAAAAGTATATTGCTGTAAACATTCAATGGCTTCTTGTGACATCGTCATGTTTAACTCGGGATAAAAACGTTTTAGCATTGAATCGACCAGTAGCGGGATGTCTTCGATACGTTCCTTTAATGAAGGAACATGTACCGGGAAGGCACTGATGCGATAATAAAGATCATTTCTAAATTCGCCATTTTCAACCATAACACGTAAATTTTTATGGCTGGCTGAAATTAAGCGAAAATCTGTTTTTAATGTTTCTATGCCACCCACCCGGCGGAAGGTTCCGGTCTCAATTAAACGCAATAACTTGGTTTGGAGGGCGAGAGAAATATCACCCGTTTCATCGAGAAATAAAGTTCCGCCATTTGCGGCTTCCGCCAGTCCAATTTTACGTGTTTGTGCCCCGGTAAACGCGCCCTTTTCATGACCAAAGAGCTCACTTTCAAATAGTGATTCGGTTAAACCTGAACAGTCGACAGCAACAAAGGGGCCTTTTGAGCGTGCGCTGGTGTGATGAATAGCCTCAGCTATCAGTTCTTTTCCCGTTCCTGATTCGCCCTGCAACAGTGCACTAACATCACTACAGGCCACACGCTGAACCATTTCTATGACATTATTAAAAGCGATAGAACGTCCGACCAGGCCCTTGGCTTTAGGGTGAGTACTCGCACATTTCACTGGTTTCGTGCTTTCTATAAAGTATTTTATTTCACCCGAATCTCCATGAATGGGTGACAGGTAAACATCAACGTGTTCAGCCCCTGTTTTGGTCTGGTGTATGTGTAATGAGCGTTGTGCCGTGTTGCTTTCAAGACACAATTTTAACGGGCAGTTTTCGCCTTCCTGGTCACAGGGCTTTTTATAGTGGTGAGATATTTCATAACAGTGACTTTTATTGTCGACTTTAAAATCATGAAGTTTTTCATAGGCTTCATTTGCTGCCACGATCACGTAATCGCGACTTAAAATTACTGAGGGTTCTGATCGGCTATTGAGGAGCTCATTGATAAATTTACGATCTTTAAAGTATTCAGCATTCATGATGTTGTCTTACCTAAGAAGGGTTTGTCAAATTTGACAAAAGTATAAATCACAATTGACATTAATGACAGTGAATTAATGTGTATTTATCAATTTTCCACTATACTTTCCCTTTTTTATCGATTAACTATATGTTTTTATTATGTTTTTTATATTGTGGTCTGATTGTTGCTCTGTTTAAAGTAGTTTTAAACTCTTTAAACCAGCTAAGCTTAAGGATTAAATCATGTCACATATTGTCATTATGGGTGCGGGTGTTGGTGGATTACCTTGTGCCTTTGAAATGAAAGAAGCGGTAGGAAAAGCACATGATGTTACCGTCATTGATGAACGGGAAGATTTTCAATTCACTCCGTCTAATCCCTGGGTAGCAGTAGGTTGGCGTTCAAAGAAAGAGATCTCCGTCCCGCTTGCGCATACATTACACAGAAGAAAAATTAAATATATTCATAGCCGTGTTGATAAGATTAATGCAGAAGATAACTCCTTAGAATTACTCAATGGCATGACGGTTAATTATGATTATCTTGTCATTGCCACCGGTCCGCGGTTAGCTTTTGAAGAAGTACCCGGTAGTGGTCCTAATGGTTTTACCTCATCAATTTGTACTACTGATCATGCCGTTGATGCGACAGCCGCCTATGACAAACTGGTTAATAATCCAGGCCCTGTAGTCATTGGTGCGATGCCTTTTGCCAGTTGTTTTGGTCCGGCTTACGAGTTTGCCTTCATTCTTGATTGTGCTTTACGTAAGAAAAAAATACGCAATAAAGTGCCGATGACATTTGTCACTTCTGAACCTTATATTGGTCATCTTGGCTTAGGTGGTGTGGGCGATTCAAAAGGTATGCTGGAGAGTGATTTGCGTACGCACAATATTAAGTTTATTACTAATGCCAAAACCACCAGAGTTGAAAATGGCATGATGTTCGTCGATGAGCTGGATGATAATGGTGACATTAAAAAACAACATGAAATCCCGTTTGTTTATTCAATGATGTTACCCGCCTTCAAAGGGGTTGATGCGGTTGCCAGTGTGGAAGGGCTGTGTAACCCGCGTGGTTTTGTCATGATCGATGAATATCAACGAAATCCAAAATACCAGAATATCTATTCATCGGGAGTGTGTGTGGCTATTCCGCCTGTTGAGGCGACTCCTGTTCCAACCGGTGCACCAAAAACCGGCTACATGATTGAAACCATGTCGACGGCCATCGTACATAACATTATGCATGAGCTCAGAGGAGAAGAACCCGAAACCTGTGGTACCTGGAATGCGATATGTCTTGCTGATATGGGGGATACCGGTGCAGCATTTGTTGCCTTGCCACAGATTCCACCACGTAATGTAACCTGGTTCAAAAAAGGGAAATGGGTACACAAGGCTAAGGTGGGTTTTGAGAAGTACTTTATTCGTAAGATGAGAAAAGGGAATACCGATCCCCTGTATGAAAAATTCATTCTTAAAGTACTCGGCATAACCAAGTTACAGAAATAGATTTTTTTGTTCGTCCCTTTACTCACAGGTATTTCGCACGAGTGCCTGTGAGATTTTTTTAGCCAAGAATCACATGCATTTATTTAATCGATTGACGGCTTTCCAGGTGACGAGTTGCATCATGCCTGAATTTACATCCGGTGTAGACATGCAAGCTAAAATTCCCTTGTTTGAGATTGGTAACATAACAACACAGCCAGATGCCGAACGGATAAACATTTCTTCAACATTACCGTAATCCAGTTCCGACATGATTTTTTCACAAAGAAGTTGTAGTTCAATATAAAGTGCGCCAGTTCTTTCATGATCATCAACATTGCCTTCGTATGCTAATGCCAGGCCATCAGGAGAAATTATCATGGAGAGTAATATTTGAGGATTTGAATCATTTAATGACTTTAGTGTAGATTCAATTTCATTAATATCCAATATGCTTACCTAAGTTTAATTATGTTTGTATGAGATAATAACTGATTTTATTGTTAAATATACAATATAAATATTTTAAAGGTATGGCACAAATATTTTATCTTTTTCATGGATAAAGACTGTGACAGATTCCTTCATCCAGCATGAAATACTTTGGTTACTGCTTTTAAAAACTACTTGTAGTAATTTGTCAAAGTTACAATCATATTCACGACATACTTTTGGGCGATTATCCCAGTTCAGGCATAAGCCTGTTTGTTCATCCTGATAGAGGCAGGTACCATCATCTTTTTTACCAACATAACCTTTTTTTCTTTGAGTTTCTGGATCAATTTCAGTCCTATCATCTTCATCAAGGCGAATTAATAAGCGGCAGCAAAAGCTTTTACAACCTAATTTTCTTCCTGTGTCACAGTCTAATAATTTAGTATTTTCAGTCAAGTTCTTACCTGTAAGTTAAGCTGGCTGT
>JAOUOK010000217.1 GCA_029880425.1 Gammaproteobacteria bacterium | reverse complement strand
AAGAAAGTAGCTAAGAAAAAAGTTGCCAAGAAAAAGGCGAAAAAGAAAGTAGCTAAAAAGAAACCGGCAAAGAAAAAAGTCGCTAAGAAAAAAACAGCCAAGAAAAAAGCGGCTAAGCCTAAAGAGCCAGTGAAAAACGCGTTTTATGCACAATCAGGCGGCGTAACTGCGGTTATTAATGCTTCTGCAGCAGGCGTTATTGAAGCAGCACGTAAATCTAACAAAATTGGTAAAGTCTATGCTGGCCGTAACGGTATCATTGGTGCATTAACTGAAGATCTTATCGATACTTCAAAAGAATCAGCTGCAACTATAAAGGGCTTACGTCATACGCCATCAGGCGCATTCGGTTCTTGCCGTTTCAAACTGAAGTCTCTGGAAGAAAATCGTCGTGAATACGAACGTTTAATCGAAGTATTCAAAGCGCATGATATCGGTTACTTCTTCTATAACGGTGGTGGTGACTCAGCAGATACCTGTTACAAAGTTTCCCAGTTATCAAAAGAAATGGGTTACCCAATCCAGGCCATCCATGTACCTAAGACTGTAGATAATGATTTACCTATCACGGATAACTGCCCGGGTTTTGGCTCGGTAGCGAAATACGTTGCTGTCTCAACGCGTGAAGCTTCGTTTGATGTTCACTCAATGGCCAAGACTTCAACTAAAGTTTTCATCGTTGAAGTAATGGGTCGTCATGCTGGCTGGATCGCGGCTGCAGGTGGTCTGGCTTCAACTGAAGATACCTTTATTCCTACCGTTATTCTCTTCCCAGAAGTTGAATTCGATGAAGAGAAATTCCTTGCCAAGGTTCAGGACAATGTTGATAAACACGGTTACTGTTCGGTCGTGGTTTCTGAAGGTGTTCACTGGCCAGATGGTCGTTTCCTGGCTGAAAGTGGTCTCAAGGATGCTTTCGGTCACAGCCAGCTAGGTGGTGCAGCGACAGTTATCAGCGGTATGATTCAATCTAAGCTGGGTCTGAAAAATCACTGGGCTGTTGCCGATTACCTGCAACGTGCTGCTCGTCATATCGCATCAAAAACTGACGTTGATATGGCCTATGCAATGGGTAAAGCAGCAGTTGATTTTGCTGTTAAAGGTCATAACTCGGTTATGCCAACTGTTGATCGTCTATCTAACAAGCCTTTCAAATGGAAAGTCGGTATGGCTGACCTGAGCAAGGTTGCTAACGTTGAGAAAATGATGCCAGAAAGCTTCATCTCTAAAGATGGTTTTGGTATTACACAAGCATGCCGTACTTATATGGAACCTCTGATTAAGGGTGAGGACTATCCTCCTTATAAAGATGGTATGCCAAAATATGTCCGCGTCAAAGGCGTAGCAGTAGAGAAAAAACTGGAAAAATTTGATTTATAATCCTCTGGCTTTTTCTATAAATAAAAAGGGCAGCTATTTAGCTGCCCTTTTTTTATTTTTACAGTCCTTGCACCGCAATTTTATGATTTTCTTCTTTTCCTTTAATAATCTTATCGACAATTGAATTTAAGTCATTAATCAGTTTTGCAACCAGTTTAATATTCTGAGCTTCAATCTGCTCTTCAATCGCGACACAAATATCTGTCAGCATCGGGTAACCATAACCTCCACCAGTCCCTTTTAACTGGTGAACAACATGTTCCAATTCCTGGATATTATTACTGGTTAAAGCATGATTTATTTCATCTCGCATTAATGGAATACGTGCAATAAATTTATCAATCAGATCAATAAGTCCCGGTTCTTCATTTAATAAATCTGATGCTATCAATCTATTATCACTCTTGATTTAAAAATCATTTAATAAAACTTACTTAATATATCGGCACCAAAAATGGAACTTTTAATAGCGTGTGTTAAATATTGTAAAATACATTAATAATTAAAAACTATGTTGAAGTCATAACTTGCATGCTGATGACGATCGCGGGTGACTATGCAGATGACTAAAATACTTGCCATAATAAATACTCTTAATTATTACTACTGGCTAAATAATCCTTAATTATTTTTAACTATATCAATAATTTTAAATGGCTTAGACACTCAATAAATTCCAGTTATAGAATTATGATTCAGTAACATTACGGTTTATTTATCGCGTATTATCCGTACAATAGTTCTTTTTCGTATGCCCTTTTCAGAGACTCAATAATGTCATATGTCACACGTTTTCTCCGACTTGCTTATATTAGCTGGATTTTGATCCGACATGGACTTGATGAGTTAATCCTGGCAACCCACCTGTTTCGTCCATTTCGCTACCTGCAAATTTTTATGCCCTGGACCTGGATGGCAAGAAAAACACCACGTGGTGAACGTATTCGCCATGCGCTGGAAGATCTTGGCCCTATTTTCGTAAAATTTGGTCAAATTTTATCCACCCGGCGCGATTTACTACCAGATGATATCGCCATTGAACTGGCCAAGCTTCAGGACCAGGTTACACCATTTGATAACCAAACAGCATTCAACATTATTGAAAAATCACTCGGTCACCCTTTACCCGAGATATTTAGTGATTTTAGTGACGCGCCCTTCGCCTCTGCCTCTATCGCCCAGGTTCATGCTGCGACCTTACACACAGGTCAGCAGGTTATCGTTAAGGTGTTACGTCCGAATATTAAACCAGTTATTCAACGTGATATCAGCCTGCTATATATCATCGCGGATAAAATTGAACGCTACTGGTCAGCCGGTAAAAATCTTCGTCCCCGGGCCGTGGTAGCCGAGTTTGAAAAATCGTTACTTGATGAACTGGACCTGATGCGTGAAGCGGCCAACGCCTCACAATTACGTCGTAATTTCCTTAATTCAGAAATGATCTATATTCCGGAAGTGTACTGGGAGCATTGCCGCCGTGACATCATGGTAATGGAGCGCATTCATGGCACACCTATCGGTGACATTGATGCACTGAATAAGAAAAACATCAACATGCAAAAACTTTCTGAACGCGGAGTCGAAATATTTTTTACCCAGGTCTTTAGTCATAGTTTTTTTCATGCCGATATGCATCCCGGTAATATTTTTGTCGCGGATAATGGACAGTATATTGCTGTTGATTTCGGGATTATGGGAACGCTTAATGAAACAGACCAGCGTTACCTGGCTGAAAACTTCCTGGCTTTTTTTAACCGTGATTATCGCCGGGTTGCTGAACTGCATGTCATCTCGGGCTGGGTGGGTAAAGATACCCGCGTTGACGAATTTGAATCAGCAATCCGTTCCGTCTGTGAACCCATTTTTGACAAGCCATTAAAAGATATCTCATTCGGCTTGTTACTGCTTAACCTGTTCCAGACTGCGCGCCGCTTTGATATGGAAGTTCAGCCACAACTGATCTTGCTACAGAAAACATTACTCAATATTGAAGGTCTTGGACGTCAACTTTATCCTGACCTGGATTTATGGAAAACCGCCAAGCCCTTTTTAGAACAATGGATGAAAGATAAGCTTGGTCCAAAAACGTTCTTTAAACACGTTAAAGAAAATGCACCCTTATGGGCTGAACAACTTCCCAAAATACCAAGCCTTATTTACGATGTTCTCGAACAAGGCAAACAGGGTAAGTTAAAAGTCGAGTTAAATGAAACTCAAATGAACGAAATAAAGAATGAAATCAAAACCAGTAACCGCCGTTCTCTTCGTGCCATTAGTGGTGGCAGCCTGCTGGTAACCGCAGCTTTACTGCTGAACACTCCTGTTCCCTTTATACCAGCAGATATGAATTACCTGCCTGTACTAATTGTATCAGTGACTGGAATAAGCCTGTTACTCAGTTTATTAAAACGTTAAAACTTCATTAAGGTTAACCGTATGAAAATATCCATTATCAGTGGAAGTCATCGTAATCCATCTCAAAGTGAAAAAATTGCTCACTATGTTGAAAAATTGTTTAGCAATAAATTTTCAGACATAGATTCTTTTTTATATACCCTTGCTGACAACCCGTTACCCCTGTGGGATCAATCAGTCTGGGAAGATGATCCGGCATGGAATGAACGTCTAGCACCGTTAAAAGAACAATTTACTCAGAGCGATGCCTTTGTCATTATTTCACCTGAATGGCATGGACAGGTCCCAGCAGGTTTAAAAAATCTTTTTCTTTTATTTAACCGTTTTGAGCTTGGCCATAAGCCCGCCTATATTATCAGCGTATCTTCTGGCAGTGGTGGTGCCTACCCGGTTGCCGAGTTACGTATGAGCAGTTATAAGAATAATCGCCTTTGCTATATCCCTGAACATTTAATTATCCGTGACGTGGAAAACGTGTTTAATGAAAAAA
>JAOUOK010000216.1 GCA_029880425.1 Gammaproteobacteria bacterium | reverse complement strand
TAAAGGCTCCAACACAATATATGTGGTCGCTCAGGCTGTTTCAGACGCGCCCCGGTGATGGAGCGTCGCCTTACCAGCATTAAACAAAGAGGCTTAGCTTATTAGCAGCACTCTTTCTCCTGGCAAACCAGTTCTGTACGAGCGGCATTGACGCGATTGAGAAGCACAGCGTAATTCGCTGCATCATCAGCTGATTCAAGCGGGCCTTCCATTCCAACGGGTGTTTTTACGCACCAGCCATCACCACAGGGTTGAACCATCGTTGCATCAAAAGTCATAATTTTTCTCCTGCAAAATAAATAAGTAATTTGCTTTAGTTGAGTTTCACACTACCAGTTCGTACTACCAACAAGTTGACGTACTTAGACTTGTTATCGACAAGAATAGCGGGCTTTTTACTGTTTGTGAACCAGTTCACATAATTTTAACATTAGAAATATTTATTCCCACAAAGTGTTTCAAATGAAAGGAATTAACTCAGTACTTCTACACCAGGCTTATAATTTTATATAAACCTGGATTAAAAACAGAGAATCATTGAGTGGTGGTATATTTATTAGCTAACTTGCATCTTTTACCGAGAAAAGTGGAGATAGCGCAGTTTTAAGGCTCTTGAATAAGTCCTTGTTGTGGGTTTCTTCTCTTGCGAGAAGTTCTTTCATATGCTCTCGTTCAGTGGGCATAGCGAAGCAGGCTGGGCAAGAATCGGGAATCACAGGTAATTCAACTTCTTTAGAAAAATCAGTGGTTTGCCTCTCCCTTACATAGATCATAGGGCGGATTATGCGGATATCACCGTCCTGGTTGGTGTAATTAGCTTTCATTGTCCGTAATTGTCCACCTCGGAATGCTGACATTAAGAAGCTCTCAGCTAAATCATCTAAATGTTGGCCTAAAGCCAGCACATTGTAGCCTTCGCGGCGGGCAGTGGAATACATCATGCCGCGCTTCATGCGAGAGCAAAACGAGCAAAATGAATCTTTTTTCATTTGTTCTTCTGCCTGCTTAGTCATGTCGTGACTTTCATAAAAATACGGTACATCCAGCTCGGCCAGGTATTTTTTTAGTACGGAAGGATCAAAACCTTCAATTTCAGGGTCGATTGTGAGAGCGGCGATTGAAAAATCAATGGGGGCGTGACGCTGCAAATGACGTAAAGCATGTAATAAAGTTAATGAATCCTTACCACCGGAGAGACCAAGCAAAATTCGGTCGCCTGCTTTTATCATATTAAATTCTGAAATGGCCCTGCCGATCGGGCGCATCAGGTTTTTGGGCATTTTAATGATGTCTTGTTTTTCACTCATGAGTTTGTGACTGTGATAAATTGAAGAAAAGGTTGAACCGCACTATAAAATATAGAGTATAAATGATTCGTTTCATCTTTTATCAAAAGATGTCGATGAAAAAGCCGGGAAGAATATGAATAATCATGTAAAACCAATTTCACCACGTGCAGCTTACGAGCTGGTTGCAAGCGATCCACGCGCATTGTTAGTTGATGTACGTTCAAATATGGAATTTTTATTTATTGGTCACCCGCTTGATGCCATTAGTATTCCCTGGATTGATGAGCCAGATTGGGTAATTAATCCAAATTTTGCCGCTGATGTACGTAAATTGATTTTGGGTGGGCTGGATCATGATAGCAGGGGGCATAATGTGCCGATCCTGTTAATTTGTCGCAGTGGCAAACGATCATTGGAAGCCGGGAAATTGTTGTTAAGTGAAGGTTTCCATGATGTTTATAATATTGAAGATGGTTTTGAGGGGGAGCTGGATGATAACCACCATCGCAGTACCTTAGCTGGCTGGCGATTTGAAGGGTTGCCATGGAGTCAATGTTAGAGCCAGTATTAGTAGTCGTTTTAGTTGTTTAAGAAATAATTATGCGAAAACCGGTAGAAATTATTGAAGGCGATAAGTCTTTGCGTCTGAATGTCTATATTGTTATTGCCTCTTTTATTCTTTTAACAATTTCAGTTGAGCCTTTAATTGATTTTGTTTTGCTTTCTTTTTATGAGCAGAATACCCCCGTATTTCTTGAGCATATTAATAAGGTCAAATTAACGGTAAGCACGATTATTTATAGCGTGATTGGCTTAATCCCGGCTTTTTATGCCAGTTGGTTTGGGTACCGCGTGATTGCTTCATCAAAACTTCCACCGGTACTACTATCGGGCAAAACAAGGTTTCCTTTTACTGTTGTGGTGATTAAAGGCCGGACAGCGAAAATGTTCGGCATATTGATTATCGTGGTATCGCTAATTTTAATTCTCCAGCTATTTTTATTTGCCATAAAAGTACTGTCTTAATAGATAATTCAACATAAACAAATACTTAAGTTATGTTACATCTGGCCGATAAAGACGGTAGTAGCTTTATTTACAGACTTTTTATGCATAATTTAAATCAAACATTAGCTGAGCAGCTTAATATTTCTAAACATGAAATAAAAAAGCGTAAAGAATTTTTAAATTTTACAGATAAAGATGCTCAAATACTTTTAGCTTATAAGCCTATTATCGCAAAACACTGTGAAGGTATTGTTAAAAACTTCTATGATTTTTTAACCCGCTACCAGGAAGTGTCTGCCATTATCGGTGATGCTGAAACCATGCGGCGTTTAAATAGTTCAATGAACCGTTACGTGCTTGAGTTGTTTGATGGACACTATGATATTGATTATGTCAGTAAAAGATTACGGATTGGCCTGGTACATCAGCGTATTGGCGTGACTACCGATCTTTATTTAGCCGGTGTTTATCAGTTGCAGTTAAACCTGCATAACACGGTAGCGATGTACGAGATGGGCAAAAGTGACTTTATGGATATGTTTTCACTACGCCAGGCCATTAATAAAATTATAATGTTTGATGTGCAGTTTATTTTAGAAACCTATTATTCAGGATTAGTAAACCAGGTTGAAGCTGCTCGTAAAGAAGTAAAAAACTATGCCAGTTCGCTGGAAAAAAAGGTGGAAGAAAGAACCCGGGAACTTGAAGAACTTTCAATGCGGGATATGTTAACGGGTTTATATAACCAGCGTGCATTTTTTGAATATTTACGACGTGAAATTTCTAATGCCGAACGTTACCGGGAATCATTAGTCCTGTGTTACCTGGACTTAAATGATTTTAAAGCTGTCAATGATAAAAAGGGGCACCAGGAAGGTGACGAGGTTTTAATTACGACAGGGAAAATTATCAAGGCAAGTATTCGTGATGGTGACCTACCCTGTCGTTATGGCGGAGATGAATTTGCCCTTATACTTCCTCGTACCAGCCTGGAAGAAGCGGTTATTTTTGCCAAACGTTTAATAAAAAAATTCAGGGTTCCGGGGATGCAGGGTGTTAGTTTTAGTATGGGTGTTGCCGGGGTTGGACCGGATGAGTTTGTTAATTATGAAACATTACTTACAGCCGCAGATAATGAAATGTATAAAGCAAAAGCGAAAACAAGAAAACGCAGAGGTTTTTATGTGTCTTCTGTTCACATTTAATTTTTCAACTTATTCAGACCAGGGAAAACAGGGTGTAAATGGAAAATATAACTAAAACATTAGCAGAGCAATTACAGATCACTGATCTGGAAATTGAAAAACGTAAAAAACTTCTCGGGTTTACCAAGGAAGATGCTGATCTCCTACGCTCATACAAACCGATGATAGACAAGTATCTTGATGGAATTGTAAAAACATTTTATGACGAGCAATTAAAAGTACCTGAAATATCCTTATTAATCGGGGATGCAGAAACTTTTCGAAGACTTGAAAATGCCATGCATCGTTATGTGCTTGATTTATTTGATGGCCATTACGATACAGAATATGTCAACCGGCGTTTGCGTATTGGTAAAGTGCATCAACGTATTGGAGTTTCCTCCAAGCTTTATCTTGCAGCCACATACCAGTTGCAAAAAATTATCAACAATACTTTTTTAATGCATTTGGCCAGTGAAGGAAATTTTATAGAAGCCGAAAAAATACGTATTTCGGTGCATAAAATTATGACTTTTGATGTGCAACTCATACTGGATACATACATATCAAGCCTGGTCAATGAAGTTGATAATGCCCGTGAAGAGTTGCGACAGTATAGTGATTCTCTCCAGGAAATGGTTGCTGAGAAAACCTTACAACTTAAAGAATTATCGTTACGCGATAGCTTAACCGGGTTATTTAATCAGCATGCTTTTTTTGATCACTTACGGCGTGAGTTAGCAAATGCTGAACGTTATCGTGAATCAGTGACGCTCTTATATTTTGATTTAAATGGTTTTAAACAACTGAATGATAGAGAGG
>JAOUOK010000215.1 GCA_029880425.1 Gammaproteobacteria bacterium | reverse complement strand
AATAATTATTAAATATGTCTTCAGAAGAACTGACTAAAGAAGATGCATTATTTTCAATATTCTGTTTGTAACTATTATCATGAATTAATCGGTTTAAATAAACCGGTAATTCTTCATTATTGCTCTGAATTCCGGCATCACGCTGAATAAAAATACGGGCTTCATCCATAAAACTCCGCATATCGGGCCCAAAAACAACCGCTTTACCGAGTTGGGCAACTTCCAGAATATTATGCCCGCCTTTTTCAACAAATGAGCCTCCCATTAATACAAACTCGGATCCGGCAATAAATTGTTTAAGCTCTCCCATAGTATCGGCAATATAAATGTCGGTAGCTTCGGTGACAGGTTCATTTTTACTGCGAATGGCAATTTTCAAATTAAATGGTTTAAGCTGCGTGAGAATTGCAGGTAAACGTTGAATGTGGCGAGGCACAATAACAAGCAGGTGATGTTCATGTTGTGCTCTAAGCCACGCTTCAACGATAACCTGTTCTTCATCATCACGAGTGGATGCAGCTAATACATAGGGACGTTGTAGATTTATGGGTTCAATGTTTTGTGTTTCTTCGGCATAGAACTTTATATTTCCCAGAACTTCAATTTTTTCGCTACTTGTTCCTAGCTCAATAAATCGTTCTTTATCTGTTTCTGAACGTGCATAGACATGAGTAACAAGGGGTAAAGTCCTGGCATAAATGTTTTTTAACCAGTCTTTAGTATGTAAGGTTTTCTCTGATATGCGGCCATTGATAATAATTAAAGGAATGTTTTTGTTGCCTGCATAGTGATACAGGTTAGGCCAGAATTCTGTTTCTACAATAAAAATGGCTTTCGGTTTGATTTTATTCATAACCCGCTTTATTGCCCAGTAATAATCCAGCGGAAAATAATAGTGCTGAAGATTTCCAGGTAATTGCTTTAAAGCAATGGCAGCGCTGGTGATCGTGTTACTGGTTAGTGTAATTGGTATTTCAGGATGTTCTTTACAGATTTTAAGTATAAGGGGGACAACAGCATTAACTTCACCAACTGACGCAGCATGAATCCAGATGCCGCCTGCTCGAGGTTTAGTCTTAAAGACAAGCGCTAAGCGTTGTAGAAAATAGCGAGGTTCAAATGCACGAATACTTTGCCATAAAGTATAGAGAGCAAGAGGCAGAAAAAGAATGAGTAGTATAAATTTATATCGCTGCATGATTACAGTTTTGTATAAAAGTCAGGTTCACCAGGAGGGCGAGTTTTAAAACGGCGATGTACCCATAAATATTGATCGGGTGCTTCTTTTACGTGCTGTGTAATCAGGTCATTAATACGTGTTGCATCGTCTAAATCATCGCCGGAAGGAAAATTTTCTAATGCCGGGTGAATGGTTAACTCATATTTGCAGCAATCATCGGATCTTTTCGGAAAATAGGGAACAACAATTGCGCCGCTCATTTTTGCTAATCTTGAAGTGGTTACCAGGGTACAGGTTGGAATGCCCATAAAAGGTGCAAACACGTGGAGGCGGGGACCAAAATCCTGATCCATGGCATACCATGTAGCTACGTTACTTTTTAAGGCGGTGATCATTTCACGTGTATCGTAAGTATTAATCGCATCAATAAAATGTTTTTTACGTGAATAACTCAGTATCGCTTCCATTAACGGGTTGTGGGCTCGTTTATACGTTACCTGGAAAGGCTGGGTGAATGAAAGTAAACGGCCACTTAATTCAAGACTGCTAAAGTGAGCGCTAAGTAAAATGACACCTTTGCCCGTTGCCAATGCATTTTGTAAATGTTCAATGCCCTTGATAGAGACCATTTTTTGCAAGCGTCGTTTACTTCCCCACCAAGCCATTGCGGTCTCAAAAATCCCTATACCGGTTGAGGCAAAAGTCTTTTTAACCAGGTGCTTTTGTTCTTCTTTACTGAGCTGCGGGAAAGCGACCCTGATATTGGTTTCAACAATATGTCGTCTTTTTGGAATAAGTGCATAGCTTAAAAGGCCCAATGCTTTTCCGATATACATTTGTAGCCGGTAAGGTAACAAGGTAAGCGCACGTAAGATGAAAATTCCAATCCAGGAAGGCCAGTATTTTGGAGCCAGGAAAGGTTTAAAATTAAATTTTGTTTTTGTCATAGGGGATGGAAGTATCTACTTGATAAGAGAGCTTAATTTTTTGAATGACTCATGTTTAGCATCTCTTAACCACTCAAACAGGACCGATTCAACATTACTGACTATCACGCCACACTGGCGTAATCGTTTGAGGGCATTTTTATAATGTGATTTTTTACGTGAACAGGTGGCATCTTCGACAACGTAAACAGCATAGCCATGGCGTTGTAACTGAATTGCACTTTGTAAAACACAAATATGTGATTCTATCCCGGTAATAATAATTTGCTGGCGTTTGTTCTTTGCCAGCAGGTCATGAAAGCCTTCTGTTTCTGAGCAGGAAAAGCATGTTTTCTCAATGGATAAACCATTGTCAGGCAGGTTGTCACTGATCCCGGTTACGGTATGCCCCAGCCCTTTCGGGTATTGCTCACTATGGATAATAGGAATATCCAGTTCTTTCGCTGCGTTAATAAGCACGTTGTTATTTTTAATAACCTTATCCAGCACATCAGCCGGCATCGCGGAGGCAAGCCTGTCCTGGATATCGATAATCAGTAACTGGCTATGTTGCGCATGGCAAAGCTTTTCGTTTAAAGACATACTCATTAAAATTCAGACCTGCTTTATCATTATTCTGCTGTTAATCTATTCTTCGTTGCAAATTTTCTTATACATAAATGCATAATACATAATGGGGATGATAACCAGGGTCAGTATTGTTGACACCAGGATACCAAAGATCAATGAAATCGCCAGGCCGCTGAAGATAGGATCATCAATAATAAACAGGGCACCCAACATTGCTGCCAGCCCGGTTAATACAATGGGTTTAGCCCGAACCGCACCAGAGCGAATAACGGCTTCTTCAAATACCATACCTTCTTCAACCTGTTGATTGATAAAATCAACCAGCAGGATAGAGTTACGTACAATAATCCCTGCCAGTGCGATCATGCCGATCATAGACGTTGCTGTAAACTGTGTTCCCATTATGGCATGCCCCGGCATAACACCAATAATGGTTAACGGAATCGGTGCCATAATAATGAGTGGCACCAGGTAAGATTTAAACTGCGCCACAACCAGCAGGTATATCAAAATCAGGCCCATGGCATAAGCAATGCCCATATCACGGAATGTCTCATAAGTAATTTGCCATTCACCATCCCACTTAATGCTGTACTCGTAAGGATTCTCAGGCTGGCTGATCAGGGTTTGTTTAATGGGTTTATTACCATCAAGCGGCATGTCCGTGAGTTTTCCACGAATATCAAACATACCGTATAACGGGCTATCAAGATCACCAGCCATGTCCCCGGTAACATAAACCACCGGTAACATATCTTTATGATAAATAGACTGATCATAACGGGTATCAATCAGGCTGACGATATCTGACAAAGGTACCGTATCACCATTTCGGCTACGGACATGTAACGCCAGTAAACTCTGAACATTCGCTTTATCAGCAACACTTAACTCGAGGCGGATAGGTAAGGGGAATTTAACATTTAATGGATGCACGTAACTGGCATCTTCACCGCTGAGAGCGGCATGTAATGTTGTGACTACGTCATGTTGTGAAACACCTCTTAACGCAGCTTTTTGCTGATCAACCTTAACAATAATTTTGGCGGCAGATGTTTCAATCGTATCGTCAATATCAACAATGTCCTTGGTCTCTTCAAAGACTTTACGAATTCTCTGGGCGTAATAAATCTGCCCGTTATAATCCAGGCCATACACTTCAGCCACCAGTGGTGACATCACTGGCGGGCCCGGTGGCACTTCCACCACTTTCACGTTGGCGCCAAGTTTTTTACCAATAACCTGTAAATCATCACGAATCGAAAAGGCAATTTCATGACTCTTGCGATCACGTTCTGTTTTATCAACCAGGTTCACCTGGAGATCTCCCACGTTTGAGCCCCGGCGCAGGTAATACTGCCTGACCAGCCCATTAAAGTTAATCGGTGAAGCGCTGCCGACATAGGCCTGGTAATCCGAGACCTCGGGAATTTTCGCGATGTACTGTCCAAGCTCACGCACCACCCGGGTTGTTTGTTCAAGAGGCGTGCCTTCTGGCATATCCACAACAATTTGAAACTCAGACTTGTTATCAAACGGCAGCATTTTTAATACCACCAGTTTCACCGCGGCCAGACCAACAGAAAAGATAATCAGTGCCACCACTA
>JAOUOK010000214.1 GCA_029880425.1 Gammaproteobacteria bacterium | reverse complement strand
CTGGCTTATTCAGGGCACTGGGTATTTTTCTGCCTTTGATAACAACCAACTGTGCTATTTTAGGACTGGCATTATTTCAAACATTCCGTGAGTATAACTTTTTACAATCCATGGCCTATAGTTTTGGTGCCGGAGGTGGATTCATTATCGCGATTATGTTGATGGCCGGCTTGCGGGAAAAACTTGAGCTTGCTAATGTACCCAGCATTGCAGAAGGAGCCGCGATGACATTGATGCTGGGTGGTATTTTATCTCTCATCTTTATGGGCTTTGCCGGAATGGGAGGCGCCTGAATGATTATTAAGGTGATTATTGTCACTGTTGTTATTTTAAGCCTGCTTCTTGGGTGGATACTCATTCAACATTTTTCACGTTTGTTTGCTAAAAAATATCCTCAGTGGGGACCTGCTCGTGAAGAAGGACAAGGCTGTGGTAAAAGTTGTAGTTGTAGCAATAAAGGTACGTGTAACAAATCCAAGGTTATATCCCATTAATCACTATTAAATATGCAAGGGGTTTGCAGTGAGAGAAAACATCGTAAGGTTTGAAAAACTTGGTATGTCTGATGTCTTGCGGGTTGGAGGCAAAAACGCTTCGCTGGGTGAAATGATCAGTTCATTATCAGAACTGGGTGTTAAGGTACCTGGTGGCTATGCGACAACAGCCGAAGCTTTTCGTCACTTTCTTTCACATAACCAGTTAGGAGAAAGAATTAATGCGCTCGTTTCCAGGCTAGATACGAATGATGTCAATGCGCTGGCTGAAGTAGGACAAACCATTCGTAACTGGATGATAGATACTCCTTTTCCTGAAGACCTGGAAAATGCTATTCGTGCCAGTTACAAAATGTTATCAGAAGGAATAGAAGGGGGGGCTGTTGTTGCGGTCCGATCATCCGCGACTGCTGAAGACTTACCTGATGCGTCTTTTGCCGGACAACAGGAAACCTTTCTTAATGTAAAAGGGATAGACAGCGTTCTATCCGCCGTTAAACATGTGTTTGCTTCTTTGTATAATGATCGTGCAATTTCGTACCGGGTGCACCAGGGTTTTGAACATACTGAGGTTGCACTTTCTGCAGGAATTCAACGCATGGTGCGCTCTGAAACAGGTGCCAGCGGGGTAATGTTTACCCTCGATACAGAATCTGGTTTTAAAGATGTAGTATTGATTACCGGTTCTTATGGGCTTGGTGAAGCCGTTGTACAGGGTGCGGTTAATCCCGATGAATTTTATGTTCACAAGGAAACGTTAGAGGCGGGTAGGCCTGCAGTACTTAGCCGGACGCTTGGCAGTAAAGCAATCAAAATGATCTATGATGACAATTCTACTATAGGTCGAACTATAAGAACGGTTGATGTCGAAGATGAGGAACGTTCTAAATATTGTTTAACGGATATTCAGCTTGAATCACTTGCAAGACAGGCAATAATAATTGAAAAACATTACGCCTGCCCGATGGATATTGAATGGGCCTTAGATGGTGATGATGGTGAGCTTTATATCGTACAGGCACGCCCGGAAACAGTAAAAAGTCGAGAAAATAAAAATGTGATTGAACGTTTTCAGCTTAAGGAAAAAGGGGAATTGCGTTGTGAAGGTCGAGCTATAGGTGGACGTATCGGGTCAGGTATCGCACATATTATCAACGATATTTCACAGATGAATAAAGTCCAGCAGGGTGATATTTTAATTACTGACATGACGGATCCTGACTGGGAGCCGGTAATGAAACGGGCTTCAGCTATAGTAACAAATCGTGGAGGTCGTACCTGTCATGCTGCCATTATTGCTCGAGAGTTAGGCATTCCTGCTGTAGTCGGTTGTGGTAATGCAACAGAAGTTTTAAAACAGGCAGAGCCTCTAACCGTTTCCTGTGCTGAAGGTGATACCGGTTTTATTTATGCAGGACTTCTTGATTTTAATATCCAGCAGAGTAAGGCTGATGATGTTCCAGAATTACCAACGAAATTAATGATGAATGTGGGTAATCCAGAACGCGCTTTTGATTTTGCAGGGATACCGAATGAAGGCATTGGCTTAGCACGTCTTGAATTTATTATTAATCGCATGATAGGGATTCACCCGAAAGCATTATTAGAATTTAAACAACAGGATCCAGAGTTACAACAAAAGATCAGCGAACTTATTACTGCTTATGATGATCCTGTTAGTTTTTATGTTGATCGACTGGTTGAAGGTATTAGCACCCTTGCTGCCGCCTTTAATCATAAGCCGGTTATCGTACGTATGTCAGATTTCAAATCCAATGAATATGCAAATTTGCTCGGTGGTGAAAAGTACGAACCATTTGAAGAGAACCCGATGATAGGTTTTAGAGGCACCTCCCGTTACATTTCAACAGAGTTCAGGGCAGCATTTGAATTAGAGTGTCGGGCTTTCAAACGTGTCCGTGATGAAATGGGTTTTACCAATGTGGAGATAATGATTCCCTTTGTTCGTACCCTTAAAGAAGCAGAAAAGGTCATTCAGTTACTTGCTGAGAATGGATTAAAGCGTGGTGAAAATGGCTTACGTATTATTATGATGTGTGAGTTACCCTCTAATGCGGTTATGGCAGATGAGTTCCTTGAATTCTTTGATGGCTTCTCAATTGGCTCAAATGATATGACGCAGTTAACGCTGGGGCTCGATCGTGATTCAGGACTCATTGCACATGCGTTCGATGAAAGGGATCCCGCGGTTAAGAAAATGCTGCACCTGGCGATTACTGCCTGTCATAAACAGGGTAAATATGTTGGCATCTGTGGTCAGGGACCATCCGATCATCCGGATTTTGCACAATGGTTACTTGAGCAGGGACTTAGTAGCATATCTCTTAATCCTGATACCGTGGTGCAAACGAGCCATCATTTAGCCATGCAAGTTAAACAAACTTCTTCAGCTTAATCTGGGCCGCTTAAGATAATGAAACGTGGTGCTTTTTTTCTCTCGGACAGAACCGGTATAACTGCTGAAACAATGGGGCATAGTTTGTTATCCCAGTTTGATAATCTTGAATTTGAACAGGTAAATATTCCCTTTATTGATTCAGCTGAGAAAGCTAACGAAGCTGTTGAGTTGATTAATGCAGCCTCCATACGCTTTGGCAATAAACCACTGTTGTTTAGTACCTTAATCAATGACGAGGTGCGGCAGATCATCGAGCAGAGTGAAGGAATTATGTATGACTTATTGAATACCTTTGTGCGTCCGATGGAACACGACCTTGGTGTAAAGTCTGCACATGCAGTAGGTCGTAGCCACAGTATGGGAAGTTATTCCAACTATAAATTACGAATTGACGCGCTTAATTATTCACTGGTAAATGATGATGGAAATATTCTGAAACATTATCCAAAAGCTGACATCATAATACTAGGCGTTTCACGCAGTGGTAAAACACCAACCTGTCTTAGCCTTGCATTACAGTACGGGATTATGGCAGCGAATTATCCGTTAATTGATGATGACCTTGAGAGTACTCGTTTACCCAAGGTGCTGGAGCCTTATCGGGACAAGTTATTTGGTTTGACGATTGATCCAGATCGCTTGCGACATATACGAAAAGAGCGTCGTCCAGACAGCCGTTACGCCGAGTACCAACAGTGCCAGTATGAAGTGAATGCCGTTGAAAAAATTTATCGTTCGCAACAAATCCCTTTTCTTAATACCAGTACAGTGTCTATAGAAGAAATTACAACTATTATCCTTCAATCCAGCGGCTTAACGCGAAGATTACATGGACAAGCTTAAATTGAATTTACCGTTTTAAAATAATATTGTCATGCATGGTATGTAGCCACTTGTATTATTCATTGGCATGAAAACTGCTTTTATTTCTATTGAATTAAAATATTTAAAATAAGCGTTATTTTAATAGGTATTCATATGAAAATTAGCTGGAATCCATTTCTAAAACTCAGCCTGTTATTTTTGGCTCTACTGTTTGCCTTGAATATCAGTGGCTGCGCCACGAAGCCAAAACCACCCTTTGAAATTAAAAATGCAGAAAATGGCATTATTTATGGAAATATTTATATTCCAGGGCGTGAAGTGACTGAAATTGAATTGCGGGAGTATGGCAAGCTCTATATTCCACCTTTCAGGAGTCCGCCACGCGTAATGGTTTTTCGTAATGGGAATTTTGTTGCTGAGAACCTGACACCAGGAAATTATTATATCTCACGATTTAAATCGAATAAGCTGGAATATAACCTGGTAAAAGATGGTCGTTCAGCATATCAATGGGTATTTAATGTAGAGCCGGCTGCGGTTAAATATATTGGGGCTTACGAGATTACAGATATT
>JAOUOK010000213.1 GCA_029880425.1 Gammaproteobacteria bacterium | reverse complement strand
CATGCAATCGTACCACCAATCGTCGCTTGCTCACTAAAGGCAGGCGGTTCAAATGGCAACATCTGTCCATGTTCATCAAGCAAGGCTTCAATTTCTTTTAAAGACGTGCCGGCACGAGCCGTAATTACCAGTTCAGTGGGTTCATAGCTCAGTACACCGCTATGCCCTGCAACCGATAATGTTTCTGCCTTCACAGCACATCCATAGAAAGCTTTACTATTACCACCGGTAATATTTAACGCAAGCTTATCTTCGTAAGCATTCTGGATTCGCTGTTGAAGCTCCAGGCTTATATCAGCATTCATACCTGTTTCCCATATAGATTCTTTTTCATCATATAACCCGGCTATTAAAACCTTTCCAGTTCAGGAAATGGTAATTCACCTTTATGCACATGCATGGCACCAAATTCAGCACAGCGATGTAATGTTGGCACTGCTTTACCCGGGTTCAGTAAACTCTGTGGATCAAATGCCGCTTTCACCGCGTGAAATTGCGTGAGTTCAAGAGAATTAAACTGCACACACATTTGGTTAATTTTTTCTATCCCTACACCATGCTCACCAGTAATAGTGCCACCGACTTCAACACATAACTCTAAAATTTTCCCGCCGAATTCTTCTGTGCGTTCTAATTCACCGGGTATATTTGCATCGTAGAGAATCAACGGGTGCAAGTTACCGTCACCGGCATGAAAGACATTGGCGACAGGTAAATTATACTCTTTAGATAATTCAGCCATTTGATTAAGTACATGAGGCAATTGTTTACGTGGAATAGTGCCATCCATACAATAGTAATCCGGTGAAAGACGCCCCACTGCCGGGAACGCAGCTTTTCGACCTTTCCAGAAAGTCTGTCGCTCAGCTTCATCTTTTGCCGTACGTACTTCGGTTGCACCACTTTGTTGTAACACTTCACGTACCCTGGTGACATGTTCTGATACTTCTTCATTAGTACCATCAAGCTCACAAAGTAAGATGGCCTCGGCATCCAGTGGGTAGCCTGCATGCACAAAATCTTCCGCTGCACTGATCGCCAGCTTATCCATCATTTCCAGGCCGGCAGGAATAATACCGGCTGCAATAATATTACCGACTGCGTGCCCGGCTTTCACTACGTCATCAAAAGCAGCAAGGATAACCTGGGCCCGCTCAGGTTTAGGCAACAGCTTAACAGTGACTTCAACTATCACACCCAGCATACCTTCGGAACCGGTCATTAAGGCTAATAAATCATAGCCAGCACTATCAAGACCGCTGCCACCAATCGTTAACAGTTCACCTTCCATGGTAATAATTCTTAATTGCTGAATATTGTGTACCGTCAAGCCGTATTTTAAACAATGTACCCCACCGGAATTTTCAGCCACGTTACCACCGATAGTACAGGCAATTTGTGATGAAGGATCGGGGGCATAATATAAACCAAATTGATCAACAGCCTGGGATATGGCGAGGTTACGGACACCGGGTTGAACCCTGGCAACACGTCTTTTAGGATTGATATCAATAATTTCTTTAAACTTGGCGAGACTTAACAAAACACCATTATCCAGGGGTAAGGCTCCACCTGATAAACCTGTCCCGGCGCCACGCGCAACTACGGGTACCTCTTGCTCATAACATAACTTAAGAATGGCCTGAACCTGCTCAACCGTATCAGGTAACACAACGATCATGGGTATATGTCGGTATGCAGATAAGCCATCACATTCATAAGGATGTAAATCTTCTTTATCATGTAGTACAGCTTCTTCAGGTAGAAGTTTTAATAACTCTTTAAGCAATGATATTTTGTTACCTGGTTGCATAATATTATCATCCGTATTCATTGCAATTCATTAAGCCTGTTTATCTAAACTCTCAGCTAAGTTTGCATAAAGTTTTATTTGTTCAGCAATAATATACTGCCACTGATTTTTCATTATTTGTTTAAAATGATAAAAATCATTACTTTGTGACTGGTAACTCCTGACTTCATCCATCGCGGTTTGCAATAAGCCTGAAAAATAATTTATTTTTCGTATCCCGTTAGAAACTGCTTTTTGTATTGATGCATCAGAAACACCTGTTGCCCCATGCATAACTAAGGGGGTATCCAGCATCAATGAAATCTCTTTAATCACATCAAAATTAATATGCGGCTCAGAATTGTAGATTCCATGAGCTGTGCCAACTGCGATAGCCAGGGCATCAACATTAGTAGCATTAACAAATTGTTGCGCTTCTGCCGGATCAGTATAGGGAATATAATCAGGGCTGTCCTGTTCTGTATCAGCAACACCTTCTTCACCGGCAATACCACCTATCTCACCTTCAACACTTGCATCATAACGATGACTGATCTCAACCACCCTGTTGGTAATCTCAATATTTTCCTCAAGCGGCAATAAAGAGCCATCAATCATGATACTACTAAAACCCAGGTCAAGCGCCTGCTTAATCATGTCAAACTGTTGCGGCGCCGCATGATCCAGGTGCAATGCCACCGGTACTTCAGTTGACTCGATGGCTTTTAATATAGAGGGCACCAGTAAGGGAGCACGAATATCTTCAAAGTGACGACTCGCAATCCCTATTATGACGGGTGTTTTTAATGCCTCGGCACAATCAATAATACTCAGCGCCATATCAAGATCAAGAATATTAAATGATCCTGTTGCTGAGGATGCATCTTTATTTAATAAATGATTAAGATTTGTTTTCATCGGGCACCTTTATGCCGTAAGTCGCTTAACAGCGGTAGTAATACTACTCTCATCACCAACGTTTCCGGGGAAAATCACCACCGGCATATCAGGATAACGAGGATGGTCATGTGGACAGCGCACAACCGAACAACCAGCTAAAATCTGTCCCACCACGCGTGATGTTGTTAAGGCAAGTCCATCACTCAATACATCATTTGAAGTAATGCCACCCTTACTGATCAAAAAACCAATTGTTTCCGGCAGGTTTCTCACCACATCCATTAAGAATGCAGATACCTGTTCACCAAAAGCCAGCCTTGCTTGCTGATCATCAAATTGTAACTCTGTACGACTGGTGTATATCACCGGCGTGATATTTTTAGCATGACATTCCTCTGCAATATGCGTGATATCGCTGAGTAACGTATCACGCTGCCCTGCTATTTTAGCAACATCAATTTCAATGCCCTGTATACCATCCTGCTGTAAAAGGTGGTTTAACTGTTGTGTGGTCTTGGATACATGTGAACCAACAATGACTGCACCGGCTTTAGCATCACGTACATACTCACGCATTTTATCAGCAGCGACAGGTTGAGGGGGTAATTGTGCCAATGCGGTTAACAAGCTTGCTGCACTACGGAACAGAAAACGTTTTCCATTTGCGGCTGCCTGCATCAATTGCGAACAGAAATGATTGAGGTCATCCTGGCTCTCACCATCAACAACACAACATTGATTATCTTTTAAAGCCTGTAAACGCGAGATTGAATCACCGCGAACATCGGCTAAGACAAAACGCTCAACTTCTGTTGCTTTAATGCGTCCTGCTGTTTTTTCCTCAACATAATCCGGCAGATAACTATGTGAATAACCAAATACCGAGTCACGTGCAAATTCTGTTTCGTGCACCGGCACCGGCTTAC
Organism: Gammaproteobacteria bacterium; assembly: GCA_029880425.1. GTDB lineage: Bacteria > Pseudomonadota > Gammaproteobacteria > UBA6429 > Thiohalophilaceae > JAGLTQ01. The sequence continues at coordinate 707 of JAOUOK010000213.1, read as the reverse complement.
CATCAACGACCAGGTAATGAACACTATCAAGGGTAATGCGGCCACCTTCAAAAAAGGCGGGTACCATAAAGTGTGCGTCGAATGGACCCAGCTCTTCTGCAATGATATCCGTTTCAACCGGGTAATGGCCACGCAAAGTCGAATCGGAACGACTCACTAACATGGGGTTTATATCGTTACCCTGTGCCGAGAGTTGCTTTAATGCTTCACGTAAATTAACACAAACTTCCCGCGTTAAATCAGCTGCATCCGTTGCACTCATGCCGCGAGTGTTTGTGAGTACAAAAAATAAAGGCGCACTGTCAGTTAAGCCCTGTTTTAATGTCTCCACATCCCAGCGAGTTAACAGTAAACAACTATGAACAGTCTGTGAACCTGTTGGATCATCATCCAGTACAATGATTTTAGTTTTACTCATTAAGTAATACTCCAATTATTTCGCTGCTACTTTCGTAGCAGCGAAAAATTTACCTGCTTCAAATACCAGGGTTAATTATGCAGCAAAAAAACCGTTGATACTTTCCTGCATAGCTTCAGCAGTAATGCCATTGAACGCCATAATTTCAGCAGGTGTTGCCGTGGTTTCGCCACGTTTCCAGCAGAAGGTATCGCGTTTAGGAGCACGTGTGCGAAGTAATACAGGCTCTAACGCGGCACTTGGACCACCACTTACTGCCAGTAATGCATCACCATCAAACAATTCATTG
>JAOUOK010000212.1 GCA_029880425.1 Gammaproteobacteria bacterium | reverse complement strand
AACTCCCAACTATGCCCGCTACTTGCGGGCTTTTTTTGCTCACAGTTTTAATAAAACTTACCTGGCCAGCTTTTACTTGCGGACGGGTTAAACTCAATTTATCCTTAAGCTTATGACTAATGCAAAAAACACTCGAAAATTTAGCCCGCTTGATAACCTTATGATGCAGGTCGATACCGGTTTACGTACTTTATTTGGCAAACCCAGTATTACCGAGCGCCCCAACCCGGAAGATGCAGTTGAGGAAGGTGAACTCAGCGCGACTGAAAAAGATCTCGCCGGTCGCCTGATGCGCATTAATCATTCAGGTGAAGTAGCAGCACAAGGGTTGTACCAGGGACAGGCACTGACAGCGAAGTTACCTGAAGTCAGGGAAAAAATGGAACGCGCTGCTGCCGAAGAAAATGATCATCTTGACTGGTGCGAACAACGCATTCATGAACTCGGCACCCATACCAGTTACTTAAATCCTTTCTGGTATTTTGGTTCTGTCGCCATTGGTGCCACTGCCGGTTTTGCCGGTGATAAATGGAGCCTTGGCTTTGTCGCAGAAACAGAACACCAGGTGGTACGTCATTTAGACAGTCACCTTAATCAAATCTCGGAAAATGATTTCAAGAGCAGGGCAATTTTAGAGCAAATGAAAGAAGATGAGGGACATCATGCCACGGTGGCATTAAATGCCGGTGGCGCAGCATTACCTGCACCAATAAAAACGTTCATGTCCCTTACCTCAAAAATAATGACTAAAACGGTATACCGACTTTAATCTTATTGCTTTTGTGCAAATACCGCCTGGTGTATTTCCTTCCAGGCAGATAAACCAAAACCCCGTACAACGGTTAAAGGCAAGGCAATGGAACCTGATGACAGCAAGGTATCGTGAAATGTTTTTAAATTAAAACTTTCTTCTTTTTCTTGCTGTTCCTTTAGTTTATTAATAAGCATCCAGCCTGTTGCATAACCCATCGGAACACCCGGTGCATGGGTATACCAGCTTAAATCACCCATTGCCTGGTTTTTACTAAATCCAAGTTTGTCCTGCATTAAACTTGCGGCATCATCCAGGCTCAAACCACGAGTATGGATGCCCACATCAATCATAATACGCAGTGCGCGCCATAAACGATCTTTTAACAAGACAAAACGTGACTCAGGTTCGGTTATAAAACCCAGCTCATGCATTAACTGCTCACTATACAGGGCCCAGCCTTCATAAAGCGTAGCAGAAGTATTAAGTAAACGCGGCAGTGTGCTTGAAGTGGGTTTACTATTGGCTTTTACAAACTGTAAATGATGGCCCGGCCATGCTTCATGAACACATGTATGTTTTAAACTTACCATGTTGTGCTCACCTAAATCCTCTTCAGTCTTTGCGGGTGTCACATAATAAAAACCCGTTTGCTCAACATCTTTAGGTGAAGGTTCATAGTAAGCAGCAAAAGGAATCTGGTGCTGTAAAAAAACAGGCGTTTCAATGACTTTTAAATTTTCTTTCCCTGGCAAACTTACAATATTATTATCCGCAACAAACTTCCTGGCTGCCTGCATCTGCTTGCGATATTCATCTAATATGTTTTCTTTTTTTGGTCGGTGTTGCTGAATCTTTTTCATCAACGCATCAACATCATCGTTACCCTGCAACTCCTGTGTAACCTGCTTTAATTCCTGTTCAGTTTGATTGAATAATTTTTCACCAAACTGATATAACTCATCCGCATCAATATTTAAGAAATGTCGCTCCTGTAATACAAGATCAAAATACCTGCGGCCACAGGCAAAATCACCTTTTGCTCTTGGCATTAATTCATCTTTTAAATAATGAACAAAGTCATCCAGTGCATGTGCTGCCTGTTCCAGCTCTTCGCTTACACGGTAACCATTAATTTCATGGTGGTGCTTTAGCTCATGGAAAAATACCGAGCCACCTTCAGCCTCAGCTATGGCTGACTCTAACCAGTTAACGGGTATATTTTCAGGATCCATATCCAGCCAACCACGTGCGCCACGCAAATGCGCAGGAATAGCCTTTAAACGATCACGGAACGCGGTTTTTTTGTCTTCAACATCACGCACAGTTAACTGGTATATCGCATGTACAGGCAAGAAACGTGCGGGGTCCCTGAGTCGCCAGTCATGTAAAGCCTGGGACTCAAGTTGCAGTACTGCTGAGCTGCGCATTAACTGTAAATCAATTTGCTGGTCCTGGCTGAGTGATGCCAGGTCAAGTTCATCCAGGGTTGAAATCAGTTTTTCATTTAATACTTTTAAAGCATTTAATTCATCATCACCGTACGGCTTTAATAAGTGCGCGTAACCACTGACTCCTGCATCAACAGCGACTTCGGGATGAAAACGAAACCAGGTTTGATAATAACGATCTATTATTGTTGTTAATTTTGCCATTCGATTTAACTCTTCTTAAATAATTTATACATTTTATACAGTTACAATTTCATAATCATGAGTTATATCAACTGACTTGCTTAACATAATCGATGCAGAACAATATTTTTCTGCTGATAACTCTACCGCGCGTTTAACATGCTTATCACTCAGGTCATTTCCGGTAACAATAAAGTGCACATGAATTTCAGTGAACACCTTGGGATCTGTGTCAGCTCTTGTTGCCTCCAGCTCAGCCACGCAATCAACGACATGCTGCCGTGATTTTTGCAAAATATGCATGACATCAAACGCGGTACAGCCTCCCATACCAAGTAACATCATTTCCATTGGACGAATGCCCAGGTTACGACCACCATGCTCCTCGGGACCATCCATCACAACAGCATGACCACTCCCTGATTCACCTATGAACATGGCACCTTGAGCCCATTTAATCCGTGCTTTCATCCTGATATTTCTCCGAAAATTACAGCTTGCTAGTTATTCAAATTTTGACTTCACCCGATTGGCGCAGTAAGCTGATGCCTCTCAATTGAATGGGTGTTCTATATTTAGTACTCAGTCACTTTTATGGGTGAGATGATATACCATAATACGGGAACATACTTTAGCAATAGATAGGGAATACTATGCGTCAAACGCCTTCTGAAACAACTGGCATACAGTCACTGGACCGATTTCTGGAACATTGCCATAAACGGCACTATCCGGCAAAAAGCACGATCATCTATGCCGATGATCGGCCTGATGTACTGTATTTTATTCTCGATGGCTCAGTCACTGTGTTGATTGAAGACAGTGATGGCCGTGAAATTGTTCTGGCTTACCTCAATAAAGGTGATTTTTTTGGTGAAATGGGCCTGTTTGATGAACAGACCAAGCGTAGTGCCTGGGTTCGAGCCCGTACCAGCTGTGAAGTTGCTGAAATCAGCTACACCAAGTTTCGCCAGGTCGCACAGGAACATGCTGATATTGTCTTTGCCATGGCCTCACAAATGGCCGCTCGCTTACGAGTAACCAGTAGAAAAGTAAGTGATTTGGCATTTATGGATGTCAGTGGTCGTGTCGCCCGCACCCTGCTTGATTTATGTACCCAACCAGATGCCATGACTCACCCAGATGGAATGCAGATCAGAATTACCCGCCAGGAAATTGGCAAAATCGTCGGTTGCTCACGTGAAATGGTTGGCCGTGTACTTAAGAGTATGGAAGAACAGGAGTTGATCACGGTGAAAGGAAAAACTATCGTCGTGTTTGGCACCAGATAGATTCTTTATATTAAATAAAGGACACGAGGCCAGAATAAACAAAGTGCATTCAGGTCATACTGACTAAACCTCGTCGAGGTTTTACAGTGATAACAGCTAATATCTAATTGCAAAAAAGCCGCTATGACAGCGGCTTTTTTTATTCGGTGACTTCTAAAAGAATAGTTCAGCGAGTTTCTCACCCGGCTCATCTGCGCGCATAAAAGCCTCACCCACCAGGAAGGCATTGACATTATGTTGTTGCATCAGGGCTACATCTTCTTTTGAATGGATGCCGCTTTCGGTGACCACGATACAGTCATCCGGAATCATCTCCAGTAAATCAATTGTTGTTTGTAACGAGGTTTCAAAGGTACGCAGGTCACGGTTGTTAATCCCGATCATAGGTAAATCAAGGAGTAAGGCACGCTGAAGTTCTTCAGCATCATGCACTTCAACCAGTACGTCCATCTCAAGTGAAATTGCGAGATCACTGAGCTCTTTTAATTGCTCATCGCTTAAACAGGCGACGATCAATAAAATACAGTCCGCACCAAGCATGCGTGATTCATACACCTGGAAGGGATCCACGATAAATTCTTTACGTAAAACCGGTAAACCACAAACTTCCCGTGCCTGCTTTAAATAGGCATCACTACCCTGGAAAAAATC
>JAOUOK010000211.1 GCA_029880425.1 Gammaproteobacteria bacterium | reverse complement strand
TAAAAGGAAGCAGCTGGTCTTTTTTCTTAACAAGATCAACTTTATTTACTGCAAGAATCACGGGGGCAGAGACATGCGCCAGGCGTTTTATTACCAGCTCATCTTCATCAGTCCACTTTAGTGCTTCTACCAAAAAAACAATAACATCAACATCTTTAAAACTCGCACCCGCAGTACGGTTCATATAGCGGTTCATCGCTTTTTTTTCATTATCATGAATACCCGGAGTATCAACATAAACAATCTGGATATCATCGGTTGTTTTAATTCCCAGGATCCGGTGACGTGTCGTTTGTGGACGATGAGAAGTAATACTGATTTTCTGACCCAGTACATAGTTCATTAAGGTTGATTTACCCACGTTTGGGCGACCAATTAATGAAACATAACCACAACGATAATTTTCTTTTGAATTATTCTCTGATTTATTCATGAAGAATTGACTTTAATACCTTTTCTGCGGCAGCTTGCTCTGCTTTACGTCGGCTGGAACCTGTTGCATTAACATGATTAGCAAATCCTTCAATTGAACATGCTACTTTAAAGGTTTGTTGATGTTCTTTACCTGAGATAGAAATTACACTGTATTCAGGCAATGGCAAACCTTTTGCCTGGAGGTGTTCCTGTAAACGTGTTTTTGGATCTTTTAATATATTAGTCGGTTCACATTCACTAATACGGTGGTTAAATATTTCCAGGATAATGTTCTGAATAACTGCAATCCCGTTTTCTTTATGTGAATCCAGGTAGATAGCACCAATGATTGCTTCAACTGTATCTGCAAGGGTAGAGGCACGTCGAAAACCACCACTTTTTAACTCACCTGAGCCGAGCTGAATATATTCACCAAGCTTAAGTTCCGTTGCTATTTTACTTAATGTTTCACCCTTAACTAAACTGGAACGAAGACGGGTTAACACACCTTCTTTTTCTTTTGGAAAGCGCTTATAAAGTTCACTACTAATCACCATACCGAGGATAGCGTCACCGAGAAATTCCAGCCTTTCATTGTTATGACCACCCAAACTGCGATGGGTTAAGGCTAAGAGTAACAGGCTCTCATCTTTAAACTGGTAACCAAAGATCTGGCCAACTTTTTGAACGTGATTTACCTGGTTCAAATGGCCGGGGCCTCAACACTCTTCTTGAAAGTGATAACAACATCAAGATTACCAAACATGTTCTTTCTGACTTCATATTCAACATCAATAAGAACATCATTTTTGCTTTTCTCAATAATAATATCGTCCTTTGTGACATCTGTAACCATATTGACATCCAGTCGTCTTAAAATCATTTTGCTGATTTCACTGTTCGATTTATCACCCAGGCCACGTTCTTCTTTCATGCCAGAAACGACATCACCGACTTTAAAAGAATCAAAATAAATAGGCGCAATTTTTAAGAAAATAATAGCAACAAAAGCAATAAGGACAAGTAACGCCATTATACTTATACCGGTCAGACCCTTTTGTTTATTGGTTAACTGCATTTTGTACTCCTTATTCATCTTCTTATTTTATTTTATGCTTTATTAGAATCTCACTGGATACCATTGCCGATACGGTGCCACTTTGGCCAGTGCCCCCATTCCCAGCTCATCCAGACAAAAAATGCCCGGCCAACCAGGTTCTCATCGGGTACAAAACCCCATACCCGGCTATCACGGCTATTATCTCTGTTATCACCCATTACAAAGTAGCTGTTTTCAGGAACCAGTAAAACAAAATCTGAAGCCGGCTGTAAGTCACTAACGATAATGTCATGCTTTACCCCGGGATCAGGTAAATTCTCATTTGAACGTTTAAAGTTGTAATAACCAAAGGGGTAGTCTCCTTTTGGCTGCTGCTCCGCTATTTTTCCGTTTATATACAAGACCTTATTATAATAGCCGATTTCGTCGCCCGGAACACCAATTACCCTTTTTATATAATCAACTGAAGGATTTTCAGGGTATTTAAAGACCACAACATCGCCACGATCTGGACTGCCCGTATCTATTACTTTCTTATTAAGTACCGGTATACGGATGCCATAATTAAACTTGCTGACTAAGATAAAATCACCGATTTCAAGGGTCGGTAACATCGAACCAGAGGGAATACGAAAAGGCTCAGCAATAAAGCCTCTTAAAAGAAATACAATCAGAACAACCGGGAAAAGAAACTTGGAGAACTCAACAATAGGTGGTTCAGTCGTTGTATTCCCATCCTCTGTATCACTTACTTCTACGTTGTCTCTTTTAGGAGCAAAAAACCAGGCATCAATAGCCCATACCCCCCCGGAAACCAGGATAATAATGGCCAGCACAAGTGAAAAATCTACGTTCATTTATCTTTTCCTGTATTTAACACGGCAAGAAACGCTTCTTGTGGTATTTCAACACTACCGACCTGTTTCATTCTGCGTTTACCTGCTTTTTGCTTTTCTAATAATTTTTTCTTACGTGTAATATCACCACCATAACATTTTGCAGTTACATTTTTCCGTAAGGCTTTTACATTAGTCCTTGCAATAATTTTTGCCCCCAGCGTCGCCTGGATAGCAACATCAAACATTTGTCGCGGGATAATTTCTTTCATACGCTCAGTGAGTTCACGCCCACGAGATACCGCCTGATCACGGTGTACAATAATAGACAAGGCATCCACTTTTTCGCTGTTAATTAAAATATCGAGTTTAACCAGGTCTGCGGGCTGGAAACGTACAAATTCGTAATCCATCGAGGCATAACCCCGACTGGTAGATTTTAGCCGGTCAAAGAAATCAAGCACTATTTCATTCATCGGCATTTCATATTCAATAGAGACCTGGTTACCCAGGTACTGCATCTTCTTCTGTACGCCACGTTTTTCAATACACAGTGAAATCACATTACCCACATATTCATGCGGTACCAGGATACTGGCAACGACAATCGGTTCACGTATTTCATTAATATAATTTGGCTCGGGTAATTCAGCCGGGTTTTCAATTTTGAATACTTCACCCTTGGTATTTTCAACTTCAAATACAACGGTAGGTGCTGTCGTAATCAGGTTGAGGTCATATTCACGTTCCAGGCGTTCCTGGATGATTTCCATATGCAATAAGCCAAGGAAACCACAACGGAAACCAAAACCTAACGCTGTTGAGGTTTCTGGTTCATAAAATAAGGCTGCATCATTAAGGCGCAGTTTTGAAAGGGCTTCGCGTAAGTTCTCATAATCATCACCTGCAACCGGGAATAGTCCTGAAAAGACGCGCGGCTGAATCTGCTTGAAGCCTGGTAAAGCCTTCTCAGCGGGTTTCGATGTATTTGTAATCGTATCACCCACCGGGGCACCATCAATCTCCTTGATACCCGCAATAACATAGCCCACTTCACCTGCATCGAGTGATTCTAAGTCATGCCGTTTAGGAGTAAAAATCCCGACATGATCAACAAGATGATCCTGCCCGGAAGACATGATGCGAATTTTTTGTTTTTTACGCAGGCTACCGTTAACCACGCGCACCAGTGAAACCACACCAAGGTAATTATCAAACCATGAATCAATGATCAGGGCTTGTAACGGTGCATCTTTATCACCTACAGGTGGCGGAACCAGGCGAACAATATCTTCGAGTAAGGTATCGATTCCAATGCCGGTTTTAGCGGAAACCCGCGTGGCATCAACCGCTTCAATACCGATAATTTCTTCAATTTCCTTGCTGACTCGTTCTGGCTCGGCTGCAGGAAGATCAATTTTATTAAGGACAGGAACAACTTCCAGCCCTTGCTCAATAGCGGTATAGCAGTTGGCAACACTTTGCGCCTCAACACCCTGCGCCGCATCCACGACCAGTAGTGCTCCTTCACAGGCAGCCAGGGAACGGGATACCTCGTAGGAAAAGTCAACATGCCCCGGGGTGTCGATAAAGTTCAGCTGATAAACCTCACCATCCTGGGATTTATAATCAAGGGTTACACTTTGCGCTTTGATGGTAATACCACGCTCACGCTCAATATCCATTGAATCAAGCACCTGGTTATCCATTTCACGTTCAGTTAAACCACCACACATCTGGATAAACCGATCTGCAAGGGTCGATTTACCATGATCAATATGCGCAATAATTGAAAAATTTCGAATGTGGCTCAAATCACTACTGGAATTACTCACTGGGCACTACTCACACACTACTCCGTTAAACACAAAAAAGGCGCTTTTAGCGCCCCGAATTCGACCAAAATCCTAAAACCGCTAGTTTAACGGATTTCCTATCTCGCTTATATACTGTTGTAAGGCTTTTATATCAAGAAAATAGTGACAAATCTCCCTCTCTCCTGCTTTCAACACCGGCACCAGTGTGCCATAGCGTTG
>JAOUOK010000210.1 GCA_029880425.1 Gammaproteobacteria bacterium | reverse complement strand
GCAGGTCGTTATCGCGCACAATTACTTATCCAGGCTAATAACCGAAAACAACTGCAATCACTTTTTGCTGCTGCAATAAACCAGGTTGAAAGTGATAAAGCTGCAAGTAAAGTACGCTGGTCAATTGACATTGATCCCCAGGATTTAATGTAAGTTTTTACCTACGAAAATTCCTTTTATCCGTTTAATTCAACACTCTGTAGCCTTTCTCTATTGCAATATCACAGCTAACTTCATAATCTCGTAACTTCACTTTTTTAAGGATGAGTATAAGGGGATAATAATGTTTCTAGGTTTGATTTCTATTGCCATGCTGGCGTGGGCAGCTTACTTGCTCAAAAATCCTATCGAAAAAGGTGATGAACAACGCTCCTTACTCTATACCCGTAGTCTTCAGATCGTTTTAGTGGCCGTAGGTTTATTCCTTCTTGGTTCACGCTCTTTCGTCATTATCGGTGCTAATGAAGTCGGGCACCTGGAACGTATCTACCTTGCAGCAAACTTACCACCCGGAAAAATTATTGCACCTGATGGTCAAAAGGGTCCACAAGCTGAAATTATTGGCCCGGGTTTTCACTTCATGCCCTTTGTTCGCATTCTTAATGAAGTCAGAACCGATGTCCCTGTTATTGAAATTGCCGAGGGACAGTACGGTATTTTAAATGCAAAAGATGGATTACCCCTGCGCCCGGGACAATTCATTGCTGATGAGTGGGATGAAGATAAATTTCAGGACATGCTCAATGCCACTCACTTTTTAACAGAAGGTAAAGGACAAAAGGGGCCTCAGTTAACCGTGTTACGCCCGGGTAAATATCGTATTAATCGCTACCTGTTTGATATTAATGCGGCTAAAGCACTTGATGTACCAACCGGTCATGTTGCTGTTATTCGTTCAAACGTACAAACAAAAAATGAATGTCCAAAAAGCTCTTTACACAAAGGCAAAGAAGGCGCACAGGTTGCAACACCTATCGTTCCAAAAGGCTGTATCGGTGTATGGGATGAACCCTTGCCACCTGGCCGTTACTATTTAAATAACCGTGCCTATGTTCCAACAATCATTCCAACCCGTTTAAGAACCTGGGTGTATAAAGGTGGTTATACCAAGCGCCAGATCGACTTACGTGTTGATGATAATGGGCGTATCAAACAAACTGAAACCTCGGAAAAATTCCCGGTACCTAAAAATGCTGCTTCGTCTGCAATTCTGGTCAGAGTTGAAGGCTGGACGGTACCTGTTGAAATGCGCATTGTTGTCCAGGTTCATCCTAAAAATGCGCCTATAGTTGTCGCCACCATTGGTGATTTACAAAAAGTTGAAGATAACATCATCACACCGGCTATTCGTGACATCTTACGCACCATTGGTGGCGTTAAAGAACGTAAGGCACTCGATTTTATGCTCAAGCGTGATGAGATTGTTAAGTTATTAGAAAAAGCGATTGTGCCTGAAGGCTTAAAAGCCGGGGTCAGTATCCAGGAAGTACGCATGGGTGAACCCGCGATTCCACCTGAATTACTGGTTGCCACCTTACGTGAACAACTTGCGACTCAACTTAAAACGACCTATATAAAAGAACAGCAGGCACAAAAACAACGTATCTCAGTGGAACGTGAACGTGCTACCGCGGATCAACAAAGTCAGCTTGTTAAAGCGGAAATTGCCAAGCAAGCCGCTACACACCGTAAACGCCAGCTACAATTAGAAGGTGAGGGTGAAAAACTCAAGCTGATTGAAATTGCAAAAGGTCAACAAGCACAGGCTAATGTTTTAGGTAAAGAACGTGCAATGCAATTACAGGCACTGGAAAAAACACTGGCCGCCGCGGTTGAAAACCCTGCCATCGTTAAAATCCCAACTGTACTGGTTAACGGAACAGGAACAGGCTACGAAGGTGCCGCGGCAGTACTAGGCGCATCAAACTTATTAGAAACATTAAAAGGCCTGGATGCCAAGCCTGCAAAACGAACAAGAAAAAATAATTAAGGGGAACATCGTGCCAAGACACATACGAAATATTTTAATCGCGGTGTTACTCGCCGTGCTTGCACTGGTTGCAGGCATCAATGGTTACATTCATCACCAGTTTAAAACCAATATTGATAACACCTTAAGCTCACTACAGATGTTTGCCCAGGTTAAATACAGCGATCTATCAACCTCAATTACTTCAGGAAAAGTAGAATTAAAAAATGTACGCGTCTCTGCCCAGTTTTTACCTGAAACCATTACTTTAGGCGATATTACCCTGGAAACACCGGGCTTTCTCTACATGTTAAGCGGCCCCGAGAATGCAAAAAAAGGCGAGTTTCCTGAACACCTGGGTTTTTCTATTGATAACTTTTTTCTCGACATGAGTGGTGAAACTGCAGAATGGCTGGATAAGCTGGTTAAACGCATGCAACCTATTTACGCCGAACACCGTAAAATCTGTGGCGGTAAATCAATTCTTGGTCCAAGTGAATATAAAGAAATGGGCTATACACGCGTTATGTCCAACTTGCGCATGGCCTATGACTTTAACAAAAACAACAAGACACTTACTTTTGATGTCACTGCCAATACCCGCAACATGGGTAGCGTTAAAGCGAATATTTTAGTTTCAAATATTAGCAGTATGAAATCAGGTAATATGACTATGGGTGGCATGCCCAAATTAACCAGCGTTGAAGTTGTTTACAAAGACGATACTTATACTCCACGCTTCATTAAGTATTGTTCTGAAAAAGACAATACTAATAAAGAAAAATTTATCGAAGCTGAAGTTAAACAACCCGATGAATATTTTTATATGCTGTGGGGGTTTGCTCCGGGGCCTGGTTTACGTGATGCTTATAAAGACTTCTTATTAAAACCAGAGATAGTTACGTTAACCATGAAACCTGGTGCTGAATTTAACCCGATGATGATTACCATGATGTCGAGCGAAGAAATCATGGATGCGTTAAACATACGTCTAAAAATTAACGACCTGTTAGTTACCGACTTAAGTTATAAACCGGCACCGCAGAAATTTGTTGAAGACTTTAATCAACGTATGGCCCGTAGCCTGGACTTCAATGCCATAATGCGTGGTGATCCAATTAAACCACCTGAACCCGTTGTGAAACCAAAAGTCGTTAACCAAAAAGTAACGGCTTATCACAAAATCAGTGTCGCCCAGGCACCGCAACATATTAGTGATTTTGTTCGTATCACGACCTGGGCAGGCAGTACACGTAACGGGCAATTAATCCGTATAGATAAAAATAATCTTTACGTTCAGAAAAAAGTAAATGGCGGTAAATTCACCATGACCGTACCACGCTCAAAAATTAAAACAATCGAAGCCTATTTCGCAAAGTAGGCGCTTATATCCTTGTTGAAAGCAATGCCAGGCTGGCAAATTGTTAGCCTGGTATTTTTTTATCTGGTTACCGAAATATAGATACGCGACTACTTACCGACACGATGATAATCAATAGGTACCGTTAACTGCCATGCCAGTGATATACTCCCCTTTTTTAAATCAAGCCTTATATTCAGGTTAAGTATTCAAATCATGAAAGCCGTACTCAGCGCATTACTCGAACAAGTTGTCAGCACACTCAAAAATGAGGGTGTCCTGTCTGACGATGTCCAGGTAAAAATCAATATCGAACATACCCGTGACCCCAGTCATGGCGATTTTGCCTCTAACCTCGCGATGATGCTGGCCAAACCGGCCAGGCAAAAACCTCGTGATTTGGCAGAAAAAATAGTCGCTGCACTGCCTGAAAATACGGATATCGATAAAGTCGAGATTGCGGGTCCCGGTTTTATTAACTTTTTTATGAATGCCAACACCCTGAGCACTATTGTCCCGGCTATCCTTGATGCCGGTGAAGCCTTTGGTCACTCAACGGTGGGAAACGGTAAACGTGTCCAGGTTGAGTTTGTTTCAGCTAATCCTACCGGCCCTTTACATGTGGGGCATGGGCGTGGTGCCGCCTATGGCGCCGCCGTTGCAGACTTACTTGCGGCAGCCGGTTTCCAGGTTCACCGTGAATATTATGTCAATGATGCCGGCCGGCAGATGGACATTCTCTGTGCCAGTGTCTGGGTGCGCTATTTAAGCCTGTGTGGTGCCTTGCCCGATCCTGATTACCTGCCTGCCAATGGTTATAAAGGTGATTATGTCTGGGACGTGGCTGCCCATATTCACCGCAATAATGGTGACAAGTTCGAGCGTCAGTGGAGCGACTTTACTGAGAAGCTACCGGCCGATGAGCCCGAGGGTGGTGATAAGGAAGAATTTATTGATGCAGTGATTGTCCAGGCAAAAGAACAACTCGGCACCGATGACTACCGTTTTATTTTTGATACCGGTTTAA